>NZ_QEZJ01000014.1:0-266874 GCF_003992965.1 Xanthomonas sp. BRIP62409
GTTGGCCGGCGCGCACAAGGGCGGGGCGGCAACGGGGGAATATAGGGTCGTCTTCCATAGGGTGCACCCGAGGGCGCGGGAGCATGTTAGCAAACCACAGGGTGGTTCGAGCCGGGAAATGCCGATGTGAAGGCCACTTGTGGCGCCGAGATACCCAGACAGGTCATGGAACGGTCATAATTCGCGCTTGGCGTCCGTCTCTCCCTCGACGGCAGGAAGTTCTCCACCCATGTTCTCGTTGCAGACCATCTTCGGTTCCGGCAAGCAGTTCTATGCGCTCCTGAACGAAGCGGCGCAGGCCGCCTACGACAGCACCAAGGCCTTGCACGCCATGATGCGCACGTCCGACCGCCAACCCGCGCTGGACGCCTTCAAGCTGGCCCGCCTGCGCGAACGCGCCGCCTCCGACAAGATCGGCCAGGCGCTGGTGGATAGCTTCATGACCCCGATCGAGCGCGAGGACATCGAGGCGCTGGGGTCGGCGCTGTACAAGATTCCCAAGCAGGTCGAGAAGTTCGCCGACCGGTACTCGCTGGCCACCAAGCACCTGGAGCACATCGACTTCGCCCCGCGCGCGGCGATGCTGGAACAGGCCGCTGCGGTGGTGGTGGAGATGGTGACCGACCTGCCGCACATGAACATCGATCGCATGACCGCGCTCAACGACAAGCTGCGCATGCTGGAAAACGAAGCCGACCGGCTGATGCTCGAGCTGTACCGCGACATCTATTCCGGCCGCCTGGACACGCTGCAGATGTTCCTGCTCAAGGAGTTCTTCGAGATCCTGGAAAAGGCCATCGACCGTTGCCGCGAGGCCGGGGTGGTGGTGTACCAGATCGTATTGAAGAACAGCTGAGGCCGCCGCGTGCTTACCCTAGTCCTGGTGGTGATCCTGGCGGCGTTGGTGTTCGAGTTCATCAACGGCTTCCACGACACCGCCAACTCCATCGCCACCGTGGTCGCCACCAAGGTGCTGTCGCCGGGTTGGGCGGTGATGCTGGCCGCCGGCATGAACCTGATCGGCGCGCTCACCGGCACCGCGGTGGCGCTGACGATCGCCTCCGGCCTGCTCAACACCGAGGTGGTCGAGGTCACCCCGCAGGTGATCCTGTGCGCGCTGCTGGGCGGCATCATCTGGAACCTGATCACCTGGTGGAAGGGCCTGCCGTCGTCGTCCTCGCACGCCTTGATCGGCGGGCTGTGCGGTGCCGGCCTGGCGGCCGCGCACAACAACTGGAACGCGTTGATCTGGTCGGAAAACATCGGCAACTGGGCCAAGAACAAGGGCCTGTTGTGGAAGGTGTTCGTGCCGATGATCACCTCGCCGATCGCCGGCTTCCTGCTCGGTATCGTGGTGATGCTGCTGCTGTGGGCGATCATCGCCGGCATGGCCAGGCTGGGCGGGCCGATCGGGCGGCTGGCGCGTCCGCGCTGGGTCAATGCCTTCTTCGGCAAGGCGCAGATCGCCTCGGCCGCCTACATGGGTTATGCCCACGGCCATAACGACGCGCAGAAGACCATGGGCATCATCGCCATGACCCTGATCGGCGCGCAGTCGGCCGGTGCACTGGACGAGCTGCCGGGCTGGCTGTCGTTCCTGCATCCGGGCACCGGGCTGGCCGCAGGCGCCGGCATTCCGATGTGGATCGTGCTGACCTGTGCGGTGGTGATGGCCGCCGGCACCGCCTCGGGCGGCTGGAAGATCATCAAGACGCTCGGCCACAAGATGGTCAAGCTGCATCCCATCCACGGCTTTGCTGCGGAAACCAGCTCGGCCACCGTGCTCACCGTGGCCGCGCACTTCGGCATGCCGGTGTCGACCACGCACAGCATTTCCACCGCGATCATGGGCGTGGGCTTTGCCAAGAATCCGCGTTCGCTGCGGCTGGGCGTGATCGAGCGCATCGTCTGGGCCTGGATTCTGACCATCCCGGCGGCGGGCGGCGTGGCGTATGTGATCCTGCGCTGCTTCGAGTGGTTCGGCTGGACCTGAGCGATGTCGCGCGATGGTCACCTCGGTCGGCGAGCATGCGCGCCGACTGCAGGGCGTCCGGTTGCAGGGCATCCGGTTCGACCCTGATATCCCAACGCGTCCTGCCTGAGGAAACGCGCCGATGATGCTTGCGCTGGTGTGCGTGCTGTTCCTGCTGTCCTGGTTGATCGGCCGCCGGCGCTGGCTGCGCAGTGCGCGTGCGCTGGCGGCGGCCACGCTGGCCCTGCTGCTGCTGGTGGGCTGCGGCCCGTTGGCGAGCTGGATGCTGCACGGCTTGCAGCAGACCGGCGTCAACGACTTCAACGACTGGCGCGCGCGCAACATGATCGTGCTGCTGGGCGCAGGAACGGTGCGGCCGGATGGCCCCGACGCCACCGCCGAGTCCAACATGTTCGCCTATGGCCGCATCGTCGAATCGGCGCGGCTGTACCGGCAGTGCCGTGCGCACGGCGGCGACTGCAAGATCGAGATCAGTGGCGGCGATGCACGCGGGCTGGGCCTGTCCGAGGCGGTGGTGTACCGAAAGGTGCTGATCGGGCTCGGGATCGATCAGGCTGACCTGATCATGGAGCCGTCCAGCATGAACACCTGGCAGAACGCGCAGTTCAGCCAGCCACTGCTGCGCACGTACCGCCCCGATCGCGTCGTGCTGGTGTCCTCGGCCACCCATCTGCGGCGCGCCGAACTGTATTTCCGCCATTTCGGCATCGATGCCACGCCGGTACGGTCGGATTGGCTGACCGCGTCCTGGGCGTGGTTGCCGCAGAGCTACAACTTCACCGTGGCCGATGTCGCCCTGCACGAGTATCTGGGCATTGCGCGTTATCGGGTCTACGAGTGGCTGGGGTGGAATGTGCGGGCTGTGGCGCCTGGGGCGTTGTGAATGGGGAATCGGGAGTAGGGGATCGGGATTCGTAACAGCTGGTGCGCGTTTTGGTTTGTTCGGCTGATTTGAATCTCGACGGCAGCGAGTGGTGTTGAACGTTGACGCGGGCAAGTCACATGTGTGGCGGCCCGAAACCACTATTGGCTTTGCCGGTGGCTTGGCGACGGGGTGGTACGCACGCGCCGTCGGTGTGCTGCATCGCCAGCCGCGTGTGCGGCCGGCGATGGCTGTGCTCAGCGGGTTTCGTACAGCGTCTTGACGTCGTTGCGGAACGCGGCCTGGCTGTCGGGGCGGTTGTAGAACATGTGACCGCCGGGATACTCGCGCACCTGCACGCGCGTGGGGTCGCCCATCGCCGGCATCTGGTCCACCGTCAGCACCGAGCCCATGAACGGGCAGGAGAGATCGTTCCAGCCATGTGCGATCAGTACACGCAGCTTGGGGTCGATCGCCACCGATTGACGCAGCTGCGTCACCGCGCCCTTGCGCAGTTCATCGCCCCATTCCCACGCCGTATTGACCTCGTAATTGATCGCCTGATAGCGGGCATCGACTTTCCAGCCGACGATCCGGGTGACGAAGTCCACCATCGCGGTGGTGGTCGGCGCGATGATGCTGTCCAGCAGCGGATCGTTGGCGCGCTGCTCCGGATCGTTGGGGAAGGGGTCGAACGCGGTCACGTTGGAGTCGTAGCGGCTGCCCAGCTCGCCCTTGTCGCGGAACACCTCGCGCAGGTATGCCTGGGTTTCCAGGCGTCCGCCGGAGCGGCGCACATAGGTCGCGTCCAGTCCGGTCATGCGGGCGACCTGTTGCAGCATCGCCTCGGTGGCCTGCGGGTCGGTGCGGCCCTTCATCAGCGCCACCGCGTAGTCGCCGCGGGTGTAGTCGATCACCTGGCGCATCGCCGTGTCGCTGAGCTGGCCCTGGCGCTCCAGATGCGCGGCGGCGATCGAGGGCAGCGTCATCATCCATGCCAGCGGCGAGACGTCGCTGTTGTCGTCCAGGGTCGGGTTGAGGTACGGCGACACCAGCACCACGCCGTTCATCGCCACGCCGAGGCGGGTCTGCAGGTACTGGGTGATGCGCGGGCCGCGGAAGCCACCATAGCTTTCGCCGACCAGATACTTGCGCGTCTGCAGGCGGCGATTCTTCAGCAGCCAGTCGTAGATCACGCGCGAGAGATATTCCACGTCGGCCTGCGGGTTGTAGAACTGCTTCTTGGCCTCGTCGTCGCCGATGAGCGCGCGGCTGAAGCCGGTGCCGACCGGGTCGATGAACACCAGGTCGGTGAAGTCCAGCCAGGTGCCCGGATTGTCGCGCAAGGTCGCCGGTGCGGACGCGCTGTCGCCTTCGGCGCCGAAGCCGACCACCTTCGGCCCGATCGCGCCCATGTTCAGATACACCGACGCCGCGCCTGGTCCGCCGTTCAATGCGAAGGTCACCGGGCGGTCCTTGCCGTCCACGGTGTAGGCGGTGAACACCACCTCGCCGGTGGTCCTGCCCTGCGCGTCGCGCACCGGCAGCGTGCCGACGGTTGCGGTGTAACTCAGCGAGCGCCCGGCCACGCGCGTGCTTTGCCGCACGCTGGCATCGGCCGGCAGTGGCGCGGGTTTGGCCGCAGCCGCATCGGATTTGGTATCGGATTTGGTATCGGGTTTTGCATCGGTCTTGTCGGGCGCATCGGCCAGCGCCGTCCCGCTGAGCAGGACGCAGGCCAGCAGGCTGGCGCGGAGAAAAAAGGACATGAGCATCGGACGTTCGGCAGGGGAGCGACGATGCTAGGGCCCCGGCGGCGCCCGATGGATGTGCACAAAGGCACATGTGTCGCGTCGGCCGACGCCGCATGCCTGGCATGGCGCCGTCTGTGCCGCGGCAGGCAGCCGTCTGACCCAAAGGGTGAGGTTTGGGCAGTCTGCTGAAATAGGCATCGACCTAAAAGAAAACCGATGACACTCCCTTCTCCCGTCGGGAGAAGGTGCCCCGCCGGGGCGGATGAGGGTGCATGGCGGAGCCTCAGGCGGTTACTTACCCGGTGGCTTCGCACCTACCCTCACCCCAACCCCTCTCCCGACGGGAGAGGGGCTTGACCTTTAGGGCCTTAACGCTTCCCAGAGGTTCTTAAACTTCCAGCGATGCCAGATCGCCCTTGGTCTCCAGCCACTGCTTGCGATCACCCGCGCGCTTCTTCGCCAGCAGCATGTCCATCAGCGAGCGGGTCTGTTCGCCATCGTCGATGGTCAGCTGCACCAGGCGACGCGTATCCGGATGGATGGTCGATTCGCGCAGCTGCTGCGGGTTCATCTCGCCCAGGCCTTTGAAGCGGGTGACGCTGACCTGGCCCTTGATCTTCTCGCGCGCGATCTTGTCCAGCAGTGTGGTCTTTTCCTCTTCGTCCAGCGCATAGAACACCTGCTTGCCCACGTCCACGCGGAACAGCGGCGGCATCGCCACGAACACATGGCCGGCGGCAACCAGCGCCGGGAAATGCTTGAGGAACAGCGCGGTCAGCAGGGTGGCGATATGCAGGCCGTCCGAGTCCGCATCGGCCAGGATCACCACCTTGCCGTAGCGCAGCCCGGTGATGTCGTCCTTGCCCGGATCGCAGCCGATCGCGATCGCCAGGTTATGCACTTCCTCGGAGGCCAGCACGCTGCCCGAAGCCACTTCCCAGGTGTTGAGGATCTTGCCGCGCAGCGGCAGGATCGCCTGGAAATCCTTGTCGCGCGCCTGCTTGGCCGAGCCGCCGGCCGAGTCGCCCTCGACCAGGAACAATTCGGTGCGCGACAGGTCCTGGCTGATGCAGTCGGCCAGCTTGCCGGGCAGGGCCGGGCCCTGGGTGACCTTCTTGCGGACGATCTGCTTTTCGGTCTTCAACCGCGCGCTGGCGCGGTCGATGGCAATCTGCGCGATCTTCTCGCCGATCTCCACGTTCTGGTTCAGGTACAGGCTGAAGGCATCGTGCGCGGCGCCTTCGATGAAGCCGGCGGCCTGGCGCGAGGACAGGCGCTCCTTGGTCTGCCCGGAAAACTGCGGGTCGGTCATCTTCAGGCTGAGCACGAAGGTGACCCGGTCCCACACGTCTTCCGGCGCCAGCTTGACCCCGCGCGGCAGCAGGTTGCGGAAGTCGCAGAACTCGCGCAACGCATCGGTCAGGCCCGAACGCAGGCCGTTGACGTGGGTGCCGTGCTGCGCGGTCGGGATCAGGTTGACGTAGCTTTCCTGCACCAGCTCGCCTTCCGGCACCCAGGCCGCGGCCCAGTCGACGATCTCGGTGTCCTTCTTCAGGCTGCCCGCGAACAGGTCGGCCGGCAGCAGCTCATGGGCGGCCATCTCGCCCTTGAGGTAGTCGCGCAGGCCGTTCTCGAAGTACCAGCTGTCCTGCTCGCCGGTGGCCTCGTCGTGCAGCTTGACGGTCAGGCCGGGGCACAGCACCGCCTTGGCGCGCAGCAGGTGGCGTAACGCGCGCACGTTGAACTTGGGCGTGTCGAAGTACTTGGGATCGGCCCAGAAGCGCAGCCGCGTGCCGGTGTTCTTCTTGCCGACGGTGCCCACCACTTCAAGCTTGGACGCGGCGTGGCCGTCACGGAACTCCATGCGGTGCTCGCTGCCTTCGCGCTTGATGAACAGTTCGACCTTGGTCGACAGCGCATTGACCACGCTCACGCCCACGCCATGCAGGCCGCCGGAGAAGGTGTAGTTGCGGTTGCTGAACTTGCCGCCGGCATGCAGCCGGGTCAGGATCAGCTCGACACCGGGAATCTTTTCTTCCGGATGCATGTCCACCGGCATGCCGCGGCCGTCGTCGGACACCTCGCAGCTGCCATCCTTGTACAGGGTCACTTCGACCTGCCTGGCATGACCGGCCAGCGCCTCGTCGACCGAGTTGTCGATCACTTCCTGCGCCAAGTGGTTCGGGCGCGCAGTGTCGGTATACATGCCAGGGCGGCGTTTGACCGGGTCCAGGCCCGACAGCACTTCAATATCGGCGGCGTTATAACGGGTGTTCATGCATCTCGTTGGCACGTGAAACGACGCGCAAGTGTGGGGGCTGGGCCGATTTTTTGCACGCGACCGACGTTCAGTGCAGGGCGGGGTGCGGCTGGATACCCTGGCGTTGGATTCGGAACCAAACGTCCCCACCTGAGGATGTCACCGAAACCGGAGGACACCATGAAGTTCAAGCACATCCTGATGCTCACCCTCGGTGCTGCCGCAGTGGCCGCGCTTCCTGCCCTGGCCCAGGCGGCCCCGCAGCAGACCGGGCAGGGCGCCGGCGCCAGCGCGCAGAAGGCCGACGACGCCAAGGCCAAGACCGAAGCCGAGCGCAAGGCCGAACGCCGTGCCGCCGCCGCGGCGCACAAGCCCAAGGCCGATGACGCCCCGCGCGAGGAAGAGGAAGAAGAAAAGCCGGCGCGCTGATGCCAGTGCGAGTCGGTGCCACGCCATACAGACGCCCCGGCCTTGGCCGGGGCGTCTGCATTTGGGCGCCAGGCGCAGCGCCGCTTTCGCCGCTGTGACGACATGATCGTCACGCAACCCTTGGGCATTCGCCCGTCACCCGCTAAACTATGGCTTTCCGGGAGGCTCCAAGCCCCATGACCCCCCTGATTTTTGTTACCGGCGGCGTAGTGTCCTCGCTAGGCAAGGGCATTGCCGCCGCTTCGCTTGCCTCCATTCTGGAAGCGCGTGGCCTGAAGGTCACGATGATGAAGCTGGACCCGTACATCAATGTGGACCCGGGCACGATGAGCCCGTTCCAGCATGGCGAGGTCTACGTCACCGACGACGGCGCCGAGACCGACCTGGACCTGGGTCACTACGAGCGCTACGTGCGCACGCGGCTGTCGCGCAAGAATTCGGTCACCACCGGCCGCATCTACGAGAACGTGATCCGCAAGGAGCGTCGTGGCGATTACCTGGGCGCCACCGTGCAGGTGATCCCGCATATCACCGACGAGATCCGCCGTTGCATCGACGAGGCCACCGCCGGCTTCGACGTGGCGCTGATCGAGATCGGCGGCACCGTCGGCGATATCGAGTCGCTGCCGTTCCTGGAGGCGATCCGCCAGGTGCGCACCGAGCGGGGCGCCGAAAAGGCCATGTTCATGCACCTCACGCTGGTGCCATACATCGCCGCCGCTGGCGAGCTGAAGACCAAGCCGACCCAGCACTCGGTCAAGGAACTGCGTTCGATCGGTATCCAGCCGGACGTGCTGCTGTGCCGTTCCGAGCAGGCGGTTCCGGATTCGGAGCGCCGCAAGATCGCGTTGTTCACCAACGTCTCCGAGCGCGCGGTGATCAGCTGCCCCGATATCGACGTGCTGTACGGCATGCCGCTGGAACTGCGTCGCCAGGGCCTGGACGAGTTGGTCATCGATCAGTTCAAGCTGCGCGACAAGGTGGCTGCGCCCGACCTGTCCGAATGGGCGGCGGTGGTGGATGCGGTCAAGCATCCGCTGGACGAGGTCACCATTGCCGTGGTCGGCAAGTACGTCGACCACCAGGACGCCTACAAGTCGGTGGCCGAAGCGCTGCGTCATGGCGGTCTGCGCCAGCGCACCAAGGTCAACCTGAAGTGGCTGGAAGCGCAGGACCTGGAAGGCAGCGACATGGCGGCGCTGCAGGATATCGACGGCATCCTGGTGCCGGGCGGCTTCGGCGACCGTGGCTTCGAAGGCAAGGTGCTGACCTCCAAATACGCGCGCGAGCACAAGGTGCCGTATTTCGGCATCTGCTACGGCATGCAGGCGGCGGTGGTGGACTATGCCCGCCACGTGGCCGACCTGGACGCAGCCAACAGTACCGAGAACGATCGCCAGTCGCCGCACCCGGTGATCGGCCTGATCACCGAATGGCGCACCGCCACCGGCGAAGTGGAAAAGCGCGACGAGAAATCCGACCTGGGCGGCACCATGCGCCTGGGTCTGCAGGAGCAGCGGCTCAAGCCGGGCACGCTGGCGCGCGAGGTGTACGGCAAGGACGTGGTCGCCGAACGCCATCGCCACCGCTACGAGTTCAACAACCGCTACCGCACCCAGCTGGAAGACGCCGGCCTGGTGATCTCCGGCAAGTCGATGGACGACACGCTGGTGGAGATGGTGGAGCTGCCGCGCGAAACGCACCCGTGGTTCCTGGCCTGCCAGGCGCATCCGGAATTCCTCTCTACCCCGCGCGACGGGCATCCGCTGTTCATCGGCTTCGTGCGCGCCGCGCGCGAGAAGAAGGCGGGTGGAAAACTGCTGAAGGAAGCGCGTGCGTGAGCCGCTTGTTCTCCCTGCGGGAGACGCGGGCGCGCCGTGCCGGATGAGTGGGCATCGCAACGCACCGGAAGATGGCAGCCATGACGAACGCGTCGCCATGCGCCGCCCTGGGCAAGCCATCGGGCTTCACCAGCGCGTTGCAATCGCCCCCTCACTCCAACCCCTCTCCCGACGGGAGAGGGGCTCAATCAATAAGGTGACCTGATGAAACTCTGTGACTTCGACGTCGGCCTGGATCAGCCGTTGTTCCTGATTGCCGGCCCCTGCGTGATCGAGTCGATGCAGCTGCAGCTCGACGTGGCCGGCAAGCTCAAGGAGATCACCGGCAAGCTGGGGATCAACTTCATCTTCAAGTCAAGCTTCGACAAGGCCAACCGCACTTCCGGCACCAGCTTCCGCGGCCCGGGCCTGGAAGAAGGCCTGAAGGTGCTGGAAGCGGTGAAACAGCAGATCGGCGTGCCGGTGCTGACCGATGTGCACGAATACACCCCGATGAACGAGGTCGCCGCCGTCGTCGACGTGCTGCAGACCCCGGCCTTCCTGGTGCGCCAGACCGACTTCATCAAGAACGTCTGCGCCGCCGGCAAGCCGGTCAATATCAAGAAGGGCCAGTTCCTGTCGCCATGGGACATGAAGCCGGTGGTGGACAAGGCCAAGTCGACCGGCAACGAACAGATCATGGTCTGCGAACGTGGTGCCTCGTTCGGCTACAACAATCTGGTCAGCGACATGCGTTCGCTGAGCGTGATGCGCGATACCGGCTGCCCGGTCGTGTTCGATGCCACCCATTCGGTGCAGCTGCCGGGCGGGCAGGGCAGCAGTTCCGGCGGCCAGCGCGAATTCGTGCCGGTGCTGGCGCGCGCCGCGGTGGCGGTGGGCATTTCCGGCCTGTTTGCCGAAACCCATCCGGACCCGTCCAAGGCCTTGTCGGACGGCCCCAACGCCTGGCCGCTGGACAAGATGGAAGCCCTGCTGGAGACGCTGCTGGCGCTGGACACCATCACCAAGCGCCACGGCTTTCTCGAACAAGGCGTCTGATCAGGCAATGCGGTGGCGCGCGCGGCCGCTGCTGCGTGGTCCGTTAGCGCCGCGGATGCGGATGTGGTGCCGGTGTTCGCACAGTGGTGCCGCGTGCTGCAGCTGACACCGCTGCACTGCGCAGTCCGTACTGCCGCCCACCTGCTGCTCCGGCGTCCTGACGTGTCGCCATCGCGGCGGCCGCTTGATCTCGCCATTTGGCAAGCCGCAGTCCTGCGGCGATAATCCGGCAGCTTGTTTCCGGTGTCCTTCCCCCTTACTGGTAACCGATCGACCTATGACCACTATCGCCAAGATCCTCGCCCGCGAAATCCTCGACTCCCGCGGCAATCCCACGCTGGAGGCCGAAGTCACGTTGGACGACGGCTCGTTCGGCCGCGCCGCCGTGCCCTCGGGCGCCTCGACCGGCACCAAGGAAGCGGTGGAACTGCGCGATGGCGACAAGACCCGCTACCTGGGCAAGGGCGTGCTGCACGCGGTGCAGAACGTCAATGGCACCATCGCCGAGACGCTGAAGGGCTTCGATGCCGCCGACCAGCAGGGCCTGGACCGCCGCCTGATCGATCTGGACGGCACCGAGAACAAGGGCCGCCTGGGCGCGAATGCGCTGCTGGGTGTTTCGCTGGCCGCCGCGCATGCCGTGGCCGCCTCGCGCAAGCAGCCGTTGTGGCAGTACCTGTCCACCATCACCGAATCGGACGTGGCGCTGCCGGTGCCGATGATGAACATCATCAACGGCGGCGCGCATGCCGACAACAACGTCGACTTCCAGGAGTTCATGGTGCTGCCGGTCGGTTGCAGCTCGTTCTCCGAAGCGCTGCGTGCCGGTACCGAGATCTTCCACGCGCTCAAGTCGGTGCTCAAGGGCCACGGCCTGAGCACGGCAGTCGGCGACGAAGGTGGCTTTGCGCCGGACTTCCGCAGCAATGTCGAAGCGCTGGACACCATTCTCGAGGCGATCGGCAAGGCCGGCTACACCGCGGGCGAAGACGTGCTGCTGGGCCTGGACGTGGCTTCCAGCGAGTTCTACGACAACGGCAAGTACAACCTGGTTGGCGAGAACAAGCGCCTGACCAGCGAGCAGTTCGTCGACTTCCTGGCCGACTGGGTCGCGCAGTATCCGATCATCAGCATCGAAGACGGCCTGGCCGAGGACGACTGGGCCGGCTGGAAGCTGCTCACCGACCGCGTTGGCAAGAAGGTGCAGCTGGTCGGCGACGACCTGTTCGTCACCAACCCGAAGATCTTCAAGCAGGGCATCGACTCGGGCACCGCCAATGCGATCCTGATCAAGGTCAACCAGATCGGCACGCTGACCGAGACGCTGGAGGCCATCGCGATGGCGCACGCGGCCAACTATGCCTCGATCGTCTCGCACCGTTCGGGCGAAACCGAAGACACCACCATCGCCGACATCGCCGTGGCCACCACCGCCACCCAGATCAAGACCGGCTCGCTGTGCCGCAGCGATCGCGTCGCCAAGTACAACCAGTTGCTGCGCATCGAGCAGGCGCTGGGCTCCGGCGCACGCTACGCCGGCCGCGACGCGTTCGTTTCGATCAAGCGATAAGCCGTGCGCAACTGGCGCTGGCTACTGCTGGTGCTGGCGGTGCTGCTGGCTTGGCTGCAGTACCGCTTCTGGTTCGGGCCTGGGAATTCCGGCGAAGTCATGATGCTGGAAGCCCAGGTTGCGCATCAGACACAGGACAACGAAGGTCTGCGCCAACGCAACCAGGCGTTGGCAGCAGAGGTGAAGGATTTGAAGGACGGCGAGGCGGCAATCGAGGAGCGCGCGCGCAGCGAGCTGGGCATGATCAAACCGGGCGAGACGTTCTATCGCGTGGTCGAGGATGCACCGCCGCTGCCGCCCGCGGTGGCCGCGCCGTCGGCCGCACCCGTCGAGCCCGACGCGCCGGCGGAACAGCCATGACCGGTTCGATCTGGGCGATCGTGCCGGCCGCCGGGCGCGGCACGCGCTTTGGCGGGCAGACCCCCAAACAATATCTGCCCGCCGCCGGGCAACCGCTGATGGCCTACACGCTGGCGGCGCTTGCCGCGCATCCGGTGGTGGCCGGCATCGTGGTGGCCATCGCGCCCGACGATGCGGATTGGCCGGGCTGGACGTCGGTGCAGGCCAAGCCGGTGCTGACCTGCGTCGGCGGCGGGACACGTGCCGCATCGGTGCTGGCCGGATTGCTGGCCTTGCCCGAGAGCGTGCGCGCCGATGACTTTGTGCTGGTGCACGACGCCGCGCGGCCCAATCTCGGCCTGGCCGACCTGGAGCGCCTGCTGGAAATCGGCCGCGGCGATCCGGTCGGCGCGATCCTGGCTGCACCGGTGCGCGACACCCTCAAGCGTGCCGGCGACGATGGCGGCATCGATGCCACCGAACCGCGCGAGCGGCTGTGGCGCGCGCTGACCCCGCAGCTGTTTCGTCGCCATCAATTGATCCGCGGCCTGACCGAAGCGTCGGCCGCCGGCGTGGACGTGACCGACGAGGCGATGGCGATGGAGCGGCTGGGATTGCGCCCGTTGCTGGTGGAAGGTGCCGAAGACAACTTCAAGGTGACCACGCCAACGGATCTGGCGCGCTTCGAATTCGAGCTCGCACGCCGCGGCGTGGCGGTGGATGCCGAATTGGTGGCCACACGCAACGATGCGGTGGTTGCCGATGCCAATCACGACGTCAACACGCGTTAGGGCGGCTGTCGAACGATTGCGAGGCCGGTTTGCGGAACCGGCTGTGTAGGCAACTCGTACACGGCGGTCTGTTTGTAGCGTGCATGCCGACCTAAACGACTGCTTGCTCCCTGTTGTTGGGCACTCTCACTCACCACGGATTTTCCATGTCTTTCAATTTTCGAATCGGTCAGGGCTACGACGTGCATGCGTTCGGCGCGGGCGACCACGTGATGCTGGGCGGCGTGCGCGTCGCGCACAGCCATGGCGTGCTTGCGCACAGCGATGGCGACGTGGTGCTGCATGCGCTGTGCGATGCAATGCTGGGTGCGCTGGCGCTGGGCGATATCGGGCAGCACTTTCCGCCATCCGATGCGCGCTGGAAGGATGCCGACAGCGCGCAGTTCCTGCAGCATTGCGATCACTTGCTGCGCGAACGTGGCTGGCGCGTCGGCAATGCCGATGTCACCGTGATCTGCGAGCGTCCCAAGATCGGCCCGCATGCGCTGGCGATGCGCGAACGCATTGCCGGCCTGCTGGCGATCGAGCTCGATGCGGTTAGCGTCAAGGCCACCACCAGCGAAAAACTCGGCTTCACCGGCCGCAGCGAGGGCATTGCGGCGCAGGCGGCCGTATTGCTTGGCAAGATCGCTGCATAACCACAGCCGGCAAGGCCGGTGCCCACCCCCGGCCGGGTGCGGACGGTGCCTGGCGATGGGGCAGCACAGCGCTCATCACGCATGCCCTGCATGCACCGTCCACACGCATCTAACCACTGCCGGCCAGGTTTCTAGCCGTTCCACATCGCGATTACCCGCGCCGGGCTCATCTTGGCGTTGCAACGCGACATCACCGCGCCGAGGCATTCGGCACACAGCGCACGACCTGTCGGCGCGAAGGTAAATCACAGCATGAGCGACACCTCTGTTCTGCCACGTGCGCATGGCGCTGCGGTCCTTGGCGCGGCAATGCGCAGCACGCCCGACGATTTTCAGGTCGATGAGCTGCCGGCCTTCGAGCCCTCCGGCGAGGGCGAGCACCTGTTGCTCACCATCCGCAAGCGTGGGCAGAACACCGCCTATATCGCGAAGAAACTCGCGCACTGGGCCGGGATCGCCGAGATGGGCGTCAGCTACGCCGGCCTGAAGGACCGCCATGCGGTGACCACGCAGCGCTTCAGCGTGCATCTGCCCAAGCGCATCGCGCCGGAGCTCGCCACGCTCGATGACGACGAGATGCAGGTCATCGACAGCACCTGGCACAACCGCAAGCTGCAACGCGGCGCACTGCTGGGCAATCGTTTCGTGTTGACGTTGCGCCAGGTGGAAGGCGAGCGCGCTGCGATCGATCAACGCCTGCAGGCGATCGCCGCGCGCGGTATCCCGAACTGGTTTGGCGAACAGCGTTTCGGCCGCGATGGCGGCAACGTGGCCTCCGCGCTGGCGATGTTCGGCTACCAGTCCAATGCCGACGGCACGTTGTCAGCGGCGCCGGCATCCAGGCGGCGGCTGCGCAACGATCAGCGCTCGATGCTGCTGTCGGCGGCGCGCTCGGCGTTGTTCAATCGAGTGCTCAGCGCACGCGTGGGGCAGGGCACCTGGGACACCGCACTGGAGGGCGAGGCGTGGATGCTGGACGGCTCGCGCAGCGTATTCGGCCCCGAGCCGTTCAGCGAGGAATTGGCAGAGCGCCTGGCGCGCTTCGATATCCATCCCAGCGGGCCGTTGTGGGGTGCCGGCGAGCTGCGTTCGACCGGCCAGGCCGCGGCGGTGGAGCAGGGCGCCTTGTCCGATCCGCAATCCGACGCGCTGCGCCACGGCCTGGAAGCAGCGGGCTTGAAGCAGGAGCGCCGCGCACTGCGCCTGCGTCCGCAACAGCTGGAGTTCCGCTGGCTGGATGCACACAGCCTGCAGCTCGAATTCGCACTGCCGCCCGGTTGCTACGCCACCGCGGTGCTGTGGGAGCTCGGCGAGGTCAGCGACGCCGGCCGTCTCAACACCGGCCCGCGTTCCGACGCCTAGGCCTGCCCGGTGGTCGTCAGCCGCCCGGCAAACACGCCACCCCGTAGGAGCGGACCCGGCCGCGACAGGCCTGCCCATTAACGCGTCCTTTGGGCAAGCGCATGCCTGCACCAGCGACCCGTCACCCAAGCGGCCCTAACGCCGCGCCAACAACACCAGTAACGCCCCCGTGCCACCCTGGGTGGCAGGCGCGGAATGAAACGCCAGCACGTCATTGCGTTGACGCAGCAGGCGATCCATCAGGTTCTTCAACACCGGCGCACCGTTGTCCGACTGCAGCCCCTTGCCGTGGATGATGCGCACGCAGCCATGGTCGTGCGCATGTGCCTCCAGCAGGAACTGCCGCAGCAGGGATTCGGCCTGCGTGGCGGTGGCGCCATGCAGATCCAGCTCGTCCTGGATCGAGAACTGCCCGCGCTTGAGCCGTTGAAACAATCGGGTGGGAAGATTCTCGCGTCGGTAACTGGCGGTATCCCCGGCTTCCAGTGGCGCGCTGTCGCGCAGCAGGCGTGCGAATTCGGTGTGCGCTTCGGCGTCGTCGCGCTCGGCCATGCGCGCGCGCGGCTTGGGGCGCGGCTTGGCATTGGCCGGTGGGGCGACCTC
This sequence comes from Xanthomonas sp. BRIP62409, assembly GCF_003992965.1. Lineage (NCBI taxonomy): Bacteria > Pseudomonadati > Pseudomonadota > Gammaproteobacteria > Lysobacterales > Lysobacteraceae > Xanthomonas > Xanthomonas sp. BRIP62409. The sequence goes on from NZ_QEZJ01000014.1 coordinate 15,481, forward strand.
GCGAATCGGCTTGACCGCGCCGATCGCTGCGCGGAACAGCGCGCCGTCGTCTTCGTCTTCTGGATGCGACATGGTCACAGCGTAACGTGCCCAACCTCAGGTGCAAGCGAAGATCAAGCGCGAAGGGCGCGGACGCATCCGGTATCATGGCCCGGTTTTCCGAGGAGTCCCATGCGCGTACTGGTTAGCAACGACGACGGTGTCGACGCCCCCGGCATCCAGATTTTGGCCGAGGCGCTGCGCCATGCCGGTCATGAAGTGATGGTGGTCGCGCCCGACCGCGACCGCTCCGGCGCCAGCAATTCGCTGACGCTGGATGTGCCGATCCGCACCCGCCGCATCGACGCGCAGACCTGCGCGGTGGCCGGCACGCCGACCGACTGCGTGCATCTGGCGCTGACCGGCATGCTCGATTACGAGCCGGATATCGTGGTCTCCGGCATCAACAACTCGGCCAATCTCGGCGATGACGTGATCTATTCGGGCACCGTGTCCGCCGCGATGGAAGGCCGCTTCCTCGGCCTGCCGGCGGTGGCGGTGTCGCTGGTGACGCACAACCATGAGGCGCACAACTACCAGAGCGCCGCACGCGCGGCGGTGGAGATCGTGGCGCGGCTGAAGGCCGACCCGCTGCCCGCCAACACCATCCTCAACGTCAACGTGCCGGATCTGGCCTGGTCGGATGTGCTCGGTTTCGAGGTCACCCGGCTCGGCAACCGCCATCGTTCCGAACCCTGCGTGCCGCAGCGCGATCCGCGCGGCCGCACCGTGTACTGGATCGGCCCGGCCGGGCCGGAGCAGGACGCCGGCCCCGGCACCGACTTCCATGCCGTGCGCACCGGGCATATCTCGATCACCCCGATCCATGTCGACCTGACCCGCTATCAGGCGTTGGAGACGGTGGCTGGCTGGGTGGGCGGGTTGACCGCCGCGCTGGATACCCCGGCATGACGCCCAGGCTACGCCTGCAACCGGAATCGGTCGGGATCGGCATGACCTCGCAACGCGTGCGCGACCGGCTGGTCGAGCGCCTGCGCGAGGCCGGCATCCAGGACGAAGCCACGCTCAACGCGATGCGCACGGTGCCGCGCCATCTGTTCATCGATGAAGCGCTGGCCTCGCGCGCCTACGAAGACACCGCCCTGCCGATCGGCCACGGCCAGACCATCTCGCAGCCCTGGGTGGTCGCGCGGATGACCGAGGCGGTGCTGCAGGTCGGCCCGACCAGGGTGCTCGAAGTCGGCACCGGCTCCGGCTACCAGGGCGCGATCCTGGCCGCGCTGGGGCTGGAGGTGTACACGGTTGAGCGCATCGGCGACCTGCTGCGGCAGGCGCGCAAGCGCTTCCGGCATCTGGGCATGAATGTGCGCAGCAAGCACGACGACGGCCGCATCGGTTGGCCCGAACACGGCCCCTACGATGCCATCGTGGTCACCGCCGCCGCCCCGGCACTGGTCGATGCGCTGGTCGATCAGCTGGCGGTCGGCGGCCGGCTGGTGGCCCCGGTCGGTGGCGCCTCGTCGCAGTCGCTGGTGCAGCTCACGCGCGCTGCCGATGGCGCGATCGAGCAGCAGGTTCTGGCGCCGGTCACGTTCGTCCCGCTGTTGTCGGGCATGCTGGATTGAATCCATGAGAGTTCCTCGATGAAGATCTTCGGGCCGTTGTACGACGTGGCCATTCGTTGGTCGCGCAATCGCCGCGCTCCGGCGCTGCTGACCGGCCTCAGTTTCGTGGAGGGCTTCATCTTCCCGGTGCCGCCGGAGGTGATGCTGGCGCCGATGTCGCTGGCCGAACCCAGACGCGCGTTGTGGTTCGCCACCTTGAGCCTGCTCGGCTCGGTCTGCGGCGCGCTGGTCGGCTATCTGCTGGGCCATTTCGCCTTTGCCGCATTGTCGCCGCTGATCGAGTGGCTGGGCTGGAGCGCGAAGATCCAGGCGCAGATCGAAACCCTGCGCACGCTGGTCGCCGATTCGCCGTGGAAGGCCTTCTGGGCGCTGGTGCTGGTGGGCTTCACCCCGATTCCGCTCAAGATCTTTACCTGGGCCTCGGGCGTGGTCGGCGTGCCGATCCTGCCCTTCATCGCCAGCATGCTGGTGGGGCGGGGCAAGCGCGTGTACCTGGTAGCCGGCGCGATCCGGCTGGGTGGGGCGCGTGCGGAAGCCGCGTTGCATCGCTGGATCGAGCCGCTGGGCTGGGTGGCCATGGCCGTGCTGGCAGTGGGAGCAGGGTGGCTGGCGTGGAAGACAACCAACGGATGAGCAAGTTGCAGATGAATTCGGTATGTAAGACAGCAGTCCTGCTCGCAGTGGCCATCGGGCTGGCCGCCTGCAGCAGCGCCACGGTGGTGCGTTCGCCCGGAGCCGGCGGCGGTTCGGCGTCTGCACGTCCGTCCGCGGCGCCACGTCCGTCGGTGCCGCGCCCGGGCGCGACCGTCACCGTCCAGCGCGGCGACACGCTGTACGCCATCTCGCGCCGCACCAACATCACCGCGCCGGATCTGGCGGCCTGGAATGGCCTGTCCTCGCCGAACACCATCTATCCCGGTCAGACCCTCAAGCTCTATCCGCCCGGGGCCAGCAAGCCTGGCGGCAGCACCTCCACCGCCGGCACGGTGGTTCCGCCGCGCCCGAGTGCCCCGGTCGCAGCGCCGGTCAGCAGCGGATTTCCGTGGCGCTGGCCGGCCGATGGCGTGGTGGTCGGCACCTTCGTCACCGGCGAAACCACCAAACAGGGCGTGGACATCGCCGGGGCCAGCGGGCAGGCGGTGCGTGCCGCGGCCGATGGCGTGGTGGTGTACTCCGGCGCCGGCCTGGTCGGCTACGGCGAGCTGATCATCATCAAGCACAACGACCAGTGGCTGTCGGCCTACGGGCACAACCGCAAGCGCCTGCTCAACGAAGGCCAGAGCGTCAAGGCCGGCCAGCAGATCGCCGAGATGGGCCGCAGCGGCGCTGCCCGCGACATGCTGCACTTCGAGATCCGCTACAACGGCAAGCCGGTGGATCCGTTGTTGTATCTGCCTAGGAAGTGATTGGGGATTCGGGATTTGGGATTCGCGACGGCAACGGCGCTGAGCTGATGGTTCCGCGTGGAAGGTGCGTTCTACCGGCCTGAGCTCGCTTGAGGTGTCGCTACTGCTGCTGGCATGAGAGCGATATCTGCTCCAGCCCGCAGTTGCGAATCCCCAATCCCTAATCCCTAATCCCGGCCTTCCAGAATCATCGCCAGCGCCACCCGGCGGCCTTCGCTGGCCAGCACGTTGTAGGTGCGTGCGGCGGCCGCATTGGTCATCGCTTCCAGGCCGATGCCGCGGGTCAGGCAGGCTGCCAGCACATCCGTCTTCGGAAACTGCTGCCGCTCGCCGGTGCCGAGCAGGATCACCGCCGGGGCAAGTGCCAGCACCGCGTCCATATGCGCGACCTGGAGCTGCGCCAGGCCGGGCACCGGCCAGCCTTCCACCAGCTGGTCGGGCATCAGGATGAAGCTGCGCTGCAGAATCTGGTCGTTCACCTTGGCATGGCGGCCATCGGCCGCGCGCAGCGCATAGGTGTAGTCGGGGTGTTCCTGGCTTAAAGGCATGGCGAACTCGTCTGTCAGCCGCGCGGCAGCACGATCTGACGCTTTTCCTTGCTGGGGCGGTACAGGATGGCGACATGGCCGATCCGCTGCACCAGCGCGCTGCCGGTGTGCTGGGTCAGTTCGGCGATCATGGCGTCACGGGCCTCGCGATCCTCCGATGTCACCTTCACCTTGATCAATTCGTGGCGCTCGAGCACTTCCTCGAGTTCGGCCAGAAATGCCGGCGTGACCCCTTTGCCCCCGGTCTGCAGCAGTGCCTTGAGATCGTGGGCCTGGCCGCGCAGGAAACGGTTCTGGGCGGAGGTGAGAACAATGGACATGCAGGATCAAAGGGAAGCAAAGGGTGTTCAGGGTATCATGGCGACCCGTTCAGACCCCTTTGCCGATGCCTTCCCGTAGTAAAAGCAGCCAGCGCTGGCTCAAGGAACACTTCGCCGATCCGTTCGTCAAGAAGGCGCAGGCCGAAGGCATGCGCTCGCGCGCGGCCTACAAGCTGGAAGAACTGCTCCAGCGCGACCGTCTGCTCAAGCCGGGCATGGTGGTGGTCGACCTGGGCGCGGCGCCGGGCGGCTGGTCGCAGCAGGTACGCAAGTCCATGGGCGACAGCGGCCGGGTGGTGGCGCTGGATATCCTGGAGATGCCGCCGCTGGCCGGGGTGGAGTTCCTTCACGGCGACTTCAGGGAGCAAGCCGTCCTATCGGAATTCGAGGCGATGCTGGGCGATGTGCCGGTGGACCTTGTGCTGTCCGATATGGCCCCCAATAAGAGTGGCATGGACGCGGTCGACCAACCGCGGATGATGCACCTGGCGGAACTGGCAATGGAATTTGCCGATATCCACCTCAAACCGGGCGGGGCGTTCCTGATCAAGCTGTTCCAGGGCGTCGGGTCCGACGACTACATTCGTGAGCTTCGCCGCCGCTATGACAAGGTGACGATTCGCAAACCGGCGGCCTCGCGCAAGCGCTCCCCGGAAGTTTATGCGCTCGGTCAGGGCAAGCGTGCCCAGATCAAGTAAGCTGCCAATGACCACCGTGTTTCAAGAATTGAAGAGTAGAGGGCACCGGAGCCAATGAGGATGAACGACTTGACCAAGAATCTGCTGTTGTGGGTGGTCGTCGCGGTTGTGCTGATGGTCGTCTTCCAGAGCTTCTCGCCGCGGATGGCGGGCGGTGTCGGCCCCGACGCGATTACCTACACCCAGTTCCTGAAGGAAGTGGATGCCGGGCGCGTCAAATCGGTGGACTACACCGACGAGACCAATCTGGCGGTCAACGCGATCCGCTTCAAGCGCACCGACGGCAGCGAAGCCACCGTGTACGGGCCGCGCGACGACAAGCTGGTCGACGTGCTGTACAGCAAGAACATCGAAATGACCCGCCAGAAGCCCTCCACCGGGCCGGGTTTCTGGTCGTTGGTGCTCAATTTCCTGCCGGTCATCCTGATCATCGGCTTCTGGCTGTTCATCATGCGCCAGATGCAGGGCGGTGGTGGCGGTGCCAAGGGCGCGATGAGCTTCGGCAAGTCGCGCGCCAAGCTGCAGGGCGAGGACCAGGTCAAGATCACCTTTGCCGACGTTGCCGGTTGCGACGAGGCCAAGGAAGAAGTCAGCGAGCTGGTCGACTTCCTGCGCGACCCGACCAAGTTCACCAAGCTGGGCGGCAAGATTCCGCGCGGCGTGCTGATGGTCGGCCCGCCGGGTACCGGCAAGACGTTGCTCGCCAAGGCGATTGCTGGCGAGGCCAAGGTGCCGTTCTTCAGCATCTCCGGTTCCGACTTCGTCGAGATGTTCGTGGGCGTTGGCGCCAGCCGCGTGCGCGACATGTTCGAGCAGGCCAAGAAACATGCGCCCTGCATTATCTTCATCGACGAAATCGATGCCGTTGGCCGTCATCGCGGCGCTGGTCTGGGCGGTGGACACGACGAGCGCGAGCAGACCTTGAATCAGTTGCTGGTCGAGATGGACGGTTTCGAGGGCGGCGAGGGCGTGATCGTGATCGCTGCGACCAACCGCCCCGACGTGCTGGATCCGGCGCTGCTGCGTCCGGGCCGTTTCGATCGCCAGGTCGTGGTCGGCCTGCCGGACGTCAAGGGGCGCGAGCAGATCCTGCGTGTGCACATGCGCAAGCTGCCGTTGGCCGACGACGTGGTGCCGATGGTCATCGCACGCGGTACGCCGGGCTTCTCGGGTGCCGACCTGGCCAACCTGTGTAACGAGGCGGCGTTGTTTGCCGCGCGCGGCAGCGAGAAGGAAGTCCGCATGGACCACTTCGACCGTGCCCGCGACAAGATCCTGATGGGTGCCGAGCGCCGCTCGATGGCCATGAGCGAAGACGAAAAGACGCTCACCGCCTACCACGAGGCAGGTCACGCCATCGTCGGCCGTCTGGTGCCCGAGCATGACCCGGTCTACAAGGTCACGATCATTCCGCGCGGTCGCGCCCTGGGCGTGACGATGTATTTGCCGGAAGGTGATCGTTACTCGATGAACCGCGTGGCGATCGAGTCGCAGCTGTGCTCGCTGTACGGCGGCCGCGTGGCCGAGGAGCTGATCTTCGGCGGCGACAAGGTCACCACCGGTGCGTCCAACGACATCGAGCGGGCGACCAAGATGGCGCGCAACATGGTCACCAAGTGGGGCCTGTCCGACGAGCTGGGCCCGGTGGCCTACGGTGAGGAGGAAGACGAGGTGTTCCTGGGTCGTTCGGTGACCCAGCACAAGAACGTTTCCGACGAGACCGCGCGCATGATCGACGAAGTGGTGCGCTCGATCCTGGACAAGGCCTACAGCAAGACCAAGGCCATCCTCACCGAGAACCTGGACAAGCTGCACGCGATGTCGCAGCTGCTGTTGCAGTACGAGACCATCGACGTGCCGCAGATCGACGCCATCATGGAAGGCCGCGAGCCGCCGCCGCCGGCCGGCTGGGGCAAGTCCGACAAGGATGGCGGCAACAACAACGACAAGGGCAGCCCGCGTCCGTTGGCGCCGATTGCCGGGCCAGCCGAGCAGCTGTAACGCCCGCATCGGTCAGCTGCAGACGCATTCATCAAGGCCGGGAAGCGATTCCCGGCCTTGATGCGTTATACGGCCACATCGCCGACCAGGCCCTACCGCAACCCCTCCAAGGAGACACCCCCGATGTTCGACACCGCCCTCAAGCTGGATTGCGCCGGTCGCGAACTGCGACTGGACGCGCCGCAGGTGATGGGGATCGTCAACGTCACCCCGGATTCGTTTTCCGATGGCGGCCAGCACGCCAGTTGCGAAGCCGCCATCGCGCATGGCCTGCGCCTGGTCGAGCAGGGCGCTGCGCTGCTGGATATCGGCGGCGAATCCACCCGTCCGGGCGCAACCCCGGTATCGCTGGACGAAGAGCTGCAGCGCGTGATCCCGGTGATCCAGGCATTGGCGCAGCACACCGGCGTGCCGATCAGTGTGGATACCTTCAAGCCGGAAGTGATGCGCGCAGCGGTCGCGGCCGGCGCCGGCATGATCAACGACGTGCACGCGCTGCGTTCGCCTGGCGCATTGGATGCCGCGGCCGAACTGCGGGTGCCGGTGGTGTTGATGCATGCACGCAGCGCACCCCATGCGATGCAGGACGCGCCGCATTACGACGACGTGGTGGCCGAGGTGCATCGCTTCCTGGCCGAACGCATCTTCGCGGCGGAAATGGCCGGTATCGACAAGCGCCGGTTGATCCTCGACCCGGGGTTCGGCTTCGACAAGACCACCACGCACAATCTCACCGTGCTGGCGCAGTTGCAGCGCCTGCAGGAGTTCGGCCTGCCGATCCTGGCCGGGTTGTCGCGCAAGCGCAGCATCGGTGAACTGACCGGTCGCCAGGTCGCAGCAGAACGCGTATACGGCTCGGTCGCCGCGCACCTGATCGCCGCCCAGCATGGTGCGATGGTGCTGCGCGTGCACGATGTGGCCTCCACCGTGGATGCCCTGAAGGTGTGGAGCGCGATGGCGGCGATCCCGCTGCCACGCGTGAGCGCGCCTGCGGCACCGAGCATTCGCTGGCCGGACGAGGACTGATGCCGGCCGACCGACGCCCGCTGGCGATTGCATTGATGGGGCCGACTGCCAGCGGCAAGACCGCGCTGGCGCTGGAGGCAGCGCAGCGCTGGAACGGCGAGATCGTCAGTGTCGATTCGGCGCTGGTGTATCGCGGCCTGGACATCGGTGCGGCCAAGCCGGATGCCGCGATGCGCGCGGCGGTGCCACACCATCTGATCGACCTGCGCGATCCCTGGCAGATCTATTCGGCGGCGGAATTCGCCAGCGATGCGCGGCAGGCGATCGGGCAGATCGTGGCGCGCGGCAAGCTGCCGATTCTGGCCGGCGGCACCGGGCTCTACTTCCGCGCCGTGCTGGAAGGGCTGTCGCAGTTGCCCGAGGCCGATCCGGCGGTACGCTCGGCCATCGCAGCCGAAGCCGAACAGCTCGGTTGGGCCAGGTTGCATGCGCAGCTGGCGGACGTGGACCCGATCGCCGCTGCCCGTATCCATATCACCGATCCGCAGCGGATCCAGCGCGCCCTGGAGGTCTATCGCATCAGCGGCAAGCCGATCAGTTACTGGCAGGCGCTACCGCCGGGGCCACGTCTGCCGGTGCGGGTGCTGAAGGTCGTACTGGCACCGCGCGAGCGCGCAGTGCTGCATGCGCGCATCGAACGACGCCTGGACATGATGCTGGCACAGGATTTCCTGGCCGAAGTGGAACGTCTCCGAGCACTGCCGCAACTGCGCGCGGTCGCCGCGCCGCTGGATCTGCCAGCGGTGCGCGCGGTGGGGTATCGCCAGGCCTGGGAGTATCTGGATGGGGCCGGTAGCCTGGCTGAGTTCCGCGGCAGGGCGGTGCAGGCCACCCGCCAACTGGCCAAGCGGCAACTCACCTGGCTGCGTGGCGAGCTCGACGCACGCTGGTTCGACCCGGACACTGACCGGCATCGACTGGAACGCGCACTTGTCGGCTTCCTCGGTCAACGTCCCGATGTACCGCAGGCTTCAGGCGTGTAACATCCCGTTTCCGGGACCGGCTGGGGATGGCAGGTGTCGACCGGGACTATAAGAACAATAATGAAGAGGAGTTTTCGATGGCTAAGGGGCAATCTTTACAGGATCCATTCCTCAACGCGCTGCGGCGCGAGCGGGTGCCGGTCTCTGTGTATCTGGTCAACGGCATCAAGCTGCAGGGCACGATCGAGTCGTTCGACCAGTTCGTGGTCCTGCTGCGCAATACCGTGAGTCAGATGGTCTACAAGCACGCCATCTCCACGGTCGTGCCGGCGCGCAACGTGCGCGTGGGACCGGGTGGTGGATATGTGCAATCCAATGAAGGCAACCAGGCGGAAGATGACGACGTCGAGCAGTAATGGAGTAGTGCGTGTTTGATCGCTCACGCAAGGGTGAACACGCGTTGTTGATTCAGACCCACTCCGGTGGGCCTGCCGAAGAGGATGTGCTGGAGGAGTTCGCCGACCTTGCCAAGTCGGCGGGCGCCACGGTGGCGGCCACGCTCACCGCGCGCATCGACAAACCGAACCCGTCGACCTTGATCGGCAGCGGCAAGCTGGAAGAGATCAAGGCCGCCGCCGAGGCCACCGGCGCGGATCTGGTGTTGGTCAACCACACCTTGTCGCCCGGCCAGGAGCGCAATCTGGAGCGCTACCTGGAGCGGCGCGTGATCGACCGCACCGGCCTGATCCTGGACATCTTCGCGCAACGGGCACGCAGTCATGAAGGCAAGCTGCAGGTGGAGCTGGCGCAGTTGCGGCATATGGCGACCCGGCTGGTGCGCGGCTGGACCCACCTGGAGCGTCAGCGCGGCGGTTCAATCGGTCTGCGCGGCCCTGGCGAAACCCAGCTGGAAACCGACCGCCGCCTGCTGCAGAAGCGGGTGGAGCAGTTGCAGCAGCGGCTGGAGAAGGTCGAGGTGCAGCGCACCCAGATGCGGCGTGCGCGCATGCGCAGCGAACTGCCGCGGATTGCGTTGGTTGGCTACACCAATGCCGGCAAATCCACGTTGTTCAATGCCCTGACCGGTGCGGAGGCCTACATGGCCGACCAGTTGTTCGCCACGCTCGATCCCACCGTGCGTCGCATTGCGCTGCCGGGCGGCAGTGCGATCCTGGCCGATACGGTCGGCTTCGTGCGCGATCTGCCGCATCAACTGGTCGCTGCATTCCGTTCGACCTTGTCCGAGGCGCGCGACGCCGATCTGTTGTTGCATATCGTCGATGCGGCCGACCCGCTGCGCGAAGAACGCATCCAGCAGGTCGATGAGGTGTTGCATGCGGTGGGCGCGGGCGATTTGCCGCAGCTGCTGGTGTTCAACAAGATCGACAGGATCGAAGGCGCGCAGGTGCGTCACGATGCGCAGGACGGCATTCCCGACCAGGCGCGGCGTGAGCGCGTGTGGGTTTCTGCGCGGGATGGGCGCGGGCTGCCGGAACTGCAGCACGCCCTGGGGCAGCGACTGGATCTGCGCCATGTGACCGGGCAACTGCGGTTGCCACCGTCGGCAGGCCGCCTGCGCTCCAAGTTGCATCAACTGGAAGTGGTGCGCGGCGAGCAGTCCGACGAGGACGGCTGGTTGCTGGATGTGGACCTGCCGATGGTCGAGGCCGAGCGCCTGGCTGCCGGCGACGACGGTGCGCCACTGCGCGCGATGCTGCCGGATCGTCGCGAAGACTGGGAGTCGTGATCGGCGCTGCACGGTCGGCTTGGCCGGCCGTGCAGCGCGACGCTGGCAGGGCAGGCCAGTGGCGTCGGAGCGGCGGGGTCGGACGGTGTGGTGATCGCGCCACGCCGGTCGTGGCGCTTTGGCAGATGGCGGCCAACACAGGGCTGACGCAGTCGCCAGGGCAGGACGATGCAGGCCATCGCAGCCGACAGCTTGGCGATCCGCTCGCCATCGCAGCCGATGCCTGCTGCGATGGGCTGCATACTGCCACTGAACCTGGGCCACGTCGTCGCTGGTGCCGAATGGACGCCGGCGCAGACAGGGGCGGCAAATTGGGCTAAAACGTCGGCTGCCCCTTCATTCGCCGTGCCCATGTCCATGTCCGCCGATTCCGAACTGCAGCAGCTGGCCGAACACCTCGGGCAACAGCTGCTTGCCGCGCGCGAGCGCCTGGTCACTGCCGAGAGCTGTACCGGCGGCTGGATCGCCAAGGCGGTTACCGATGTGGCGGGGTCTTCGCACTGGTTCGATTGCGGCATGGCCGCTTACAGCTATGAGGCCAAGCAGGCCTTGCTGGGAGTGCGCCCCCACACGCTGGAAGTGCATGGTGCGGTCAGCCGCGAAACGGTGATCGAAATGGTCTCGGGCGCGCTGGTCAATTCCGGCGCGAGCATCGCGGTGGCGGTGACCGGCATCGCCGGGCCGGGGGGCGGCAGTGAGGACAAGCCGGTCGGCACGGTATGGATCGGCTGGAAGCGGCGCGGCGGCTATGCCACTGCGCAGTTGTTCCACTTCGCTGGCGATCGCGATGCAGTGCGTCGTCAGACCGTGGTTGCCGCGTTGCGGGGCTTGAGCGCGCTGCTCTAGGCCACGCCACAGCAGCCACGCGCACGTACCTGCTGCGCGGGGTGTGGCTCTGGCCGCGGCGGTTCTCGTCGACAGCGGGCGGTTGCGCATGTGATGCATGGTGGCAATGCAGCCTTGGCTGCGCCGGGTCCGCTGCGCGCTCCGATCTGCATCCACAGAAGGTGCAACCGGGCTATACGGTGCTCGATGCGTGGCTGGGCATCGGCGCCGACGACGAGCGCTGGTGCTGGTGCTGGTGATGGTGCTGGAAGCGTGGGCAGAAGATATCGGCAACGCAACCTATCGCCAGATCGTCATCGATGCGCCGCTACAGGGGGGGGCGTGGAATGCATTTCTGGGCACCCCTCGCACTTACGCGGGGCTGAGCTTGCGGTTGCGGCATCGGGCCCTGGTGCGGCCTTGCCACGGCATCAGGATGCCTGCGTGAGCGCAACCTCGGCTAAGCCCGCAGCTGTCCATGGCGCGACAGGCACGTGCAGATCGGCTACAAACAAGGTCTCGCCTTCAACCTGCGTGCCGATGCTTCCGCTTTCTGCTCATGTGCTGTCGTTGTCCGCGCCGCATCCATCTGCTGGCGGCGTCCTGGCATTGCTGGATGACCGGTGCGCAGCCCTCTGGCGCCCGATGCGTGAGGCAGCCGGTGATTGCGCCGTCCTGTGCGCGAGCGATCGCGCAGCGATGGGTGTTGCGCGTGGCGGTGCGTGGTCAACCTTGGTTTCGAACGACGAGAAGCGGCCGGCGATGCAGCGTGGTGCGATGCCGCCTGTTGCCGCAGCGCAATCGCAGGCGGTGTGCTGATGTGGGAGGCACTTGGCACCGTTCGTGATCTCGGGCGGCTGCAGGAAATCGCCGCGGTGCTGATCCGTTACGGATTCGGCGACGTGGTGCGGCGTATCGGCCTGGCCGACGTGCTCGAACGTGCCGGCAAGCTGCTGCACTGGCACAACGCCGAGGGGCGCCTGCGCCTGTCCGCGGCGATGCGGGTGCGGCGCGCGCTCGAGGAGCTCGGGCCGACCTTCGTCAAGCTGGGGCAGGTGCTGGCCACGCGCGTGGACCTGCTGCCGCCGGAGTGGATCGAAGACCTGAGCGAGCTGCAGAACGCAGTGCCCGCGCTGCCGTTCGAACAGATCCGCCCGCAACTGGTCGCGGCCCTGGGCGCGGAGCCGGAAAGCGTGTTCGCACGCCTGGACGAACAGCCTTTGGCTGCGGCATCGCTGGCGCAGACGCATCGCGCCTGGCTGGCCGATGGCACGCCGGTGGTGCTGAAGATCCGCCGCCCCGGCATTGGCGATGTCATCGATGCAGATCTGCGCCTGCTGGCACGCCTGGCGGAAATCGTGGAAACGCGCGCGCCCGATCTCAAGCGTTATCGCCCCGCCGAAGTGGTCCAGCAATTCACCGTCTCCTTGCGACGCGAGCTGGATTTCGCTGCCGAGTGTCGCAATGCCGAGCGCATCGCGGCCAACTTCGTCAACGACCCCGGGGTGGTGGTGCCGTCGGTCTACTGGCAGTGGACCTGCGAATCGCTCAACGTGCAGGAATTCATCGACGGCATTCCCGGGCGGGACATGCGCGCTGTGGATGCGGCCGGGCTGGACCGCAAGGCACTGGCGCGCACCGGCGCCGGGATCGTGCTGAAGATGGTGCTGCAGGATGGCTGCTTCCACGCCGACCCGCATCCGGGCAACATCTTTTACCTGCGTGACGGGCGCATCGCCGTCATCGATTTCGGCATGGTCGGACGTGTTTCCGAGCAACGTCGTTTCCAGGTCGCGCAACTGCTGCATGGCATGGTCAGCTACGACGCCGAAGCGGTCATCGACGTGTTGCTGGAATGGGCCGGAACCAGTCTGGAGATCGATGAATCGCGGCTGCAGCAGGACATCGGCGCCTTCGTCGACGAGTACCGCGGCGTGCCGCTGAAAGAGCTGCGCATCGGCGCGATGCTGGGCGATGTCACCTCGATCCTGCGCGATCACGGGCTGACCCTGCCATCGGATCTGGCGCTGATGATCAAGGCCTTTCTCACCCTCGAGGGCATGGGCCGCCAGCTCGATCCGGATTTCGACATGGCCACCGAGGCGCGCCCGTATCTCGAGCGCGTGGTGCTGCAGCGTTATGCGCCGAGCGCGATGTTGCGGCGCAGCCGTCGCACCGTGACCGGCGCGATCGATCTGATCGGCGACCTGCCACGCGATCTCAAACGGCTGCTGCAGGCCGCGCGGCGCGGCAAGTTGCAACTGCAGGTGGAAACGCGGGCATTGCGCGAATTCGGCGAACAGGTCGATCGCGCGGCCAACCGGCTCACCATGGGCATCGTGACGGCCGCGTTGGTGATCGGCTCGTCGATCGTCATGAACAGTGTCGGCGGCAGTGCCAGCCGCTGGCTGCTTGCGTTGGGGGTCGGCGGCTTCATCGGCGCAGCCATCTGCGGTGTCTGGATCCTGTTTTCCATCTGGCGGAGTCGGCGCTAGACGCGGCGCCTGTACTGCCCGATTGCCGGCCTGCGCGTGAGGCACCACGCGGCGCTTGCGCAGGCGTCAGTTAGTAGTAATACTACTAACCATGGACCTGACCGATACCCAGCAAGCAATCCTGGCCTTGATCGCCGAGCGCATCGATGCCGATGGCGTACCGCCCTCGCAGACCGAGATCGCGCGCGCGTTCGGCTTCAAGGGTGTGCGCGGCGCGCAATACCATCTGGAGGCATTGGAGCAGGCCGGTGCGATCCGGCGTGTCCCCGGGCAAGCCCGCGGCATTCGCCTGGCCGGGCAGGGCGCCCAGTCACGCACCCCGCCCGCGGCAAACGAGCCGATGCGCGACGATGTACTGCGCCTGCCGGTGCTGGGACGTGTGGCGGCAGGTCTGCCGATCGGTGCGGATATCGGCTCGGACGACTTCGTGGTGCTGGACCGGGTGTTCTTCTCGCCGTCGCCGGACTACCTGCTCAAGGTGCAGGGCGACTCGATGCGCGACGAGGGTATCTTCAACGGCGACCTGATCGGGGTGCACCGCACCCGCGATGCGCGCTCGGGGCAGATCGTGGTGGCGCGCATCGATGAGGAGATCACGGTCAAATTGTTGAAGATCGGCAAGGACCGCATCCGCTTGCTGCCGCGTAACCCGGACTACGCGCCGATCGAAGTATTGCCGGATCAGGATTTCGCAATCGAGGGCCTGTACTGCGGGCTGTTGAGGCCGAATCGTTGAGCAATGCGCCGATGGCTGCACTGGCGTTATCCCGAGCCGGTACCACAGGATTTCCCGCTGCCATCGCCATGGCCACCTTTCTAATCTGAGTGTGTCGCAGCCAGTCTCAGCCTGTGCGATACACCGCCGTTACATTAGCCCTACACCGAAATCACTGACAAGGATCACCCAGATGGATGAGAACAAGAAGCGCGCCCTTTCCGCCGCACTGAGCCAGATCGAAAAGCAATTCGGCAAGGGCTCGGTGATGCGCATGGGCGACCGTGTGATCGAGGCCGTCGAAGTCATTCCGACCGGCTCGCTGATGCTGGACATCGCACTGGGGATCGGCGGCCTGCCCAAGGGCCGTGTGGTCGAAATCTACGGTCCGGAATCGTCGGGCAAGACCACCCTGACCCTGCAGGCGATTGCCGAATGCCAGAAGAAGGGCGGCACCGCAGCCTTCATCGACGCCGAGCACGCGCTGGACCCGATCTATGCCGCCAAGCTGGGCGTCAACGTCGACGACCTGCTGCTGTCGCAGCCGGATACCGGCGAACAGGCGCTGGAAATCGCCGACATGCTGGTGCGTTCCGGTTCGGTGGACATCGTGGTGGTCGACTCGGTCGCCGCGCTGACCCCCAAGGCCGAAATCGAAGGCGAAATGGGCGACCAGCTGCCGGGTCTGCAGGCCCGCCTGATGAGCCAGGCGCTGCGCAAGCTGACCGGCAACATCAAGCGTTCCAACACGCTGGTGGTCTTCATAAACCAGTTGCGCCACAAGATCGGCGTGATGATGCCGGGCCAGAGCCCGGAAGTGACCACCGGCGGTAACGCGCTGAAGTTCTACGCTTCGGTCCGTCTGGATATCCGTCGTATCGGCGCGATCAAGAAGGGCGACGAGATCATCGGCAACCAGACCAAGATCAAGGTGGTCAAGAACAAGCTGGCGCCTCCGTTCAAGCAGGTCGTGACCGAAATCCTATACGGCGAAGGCATCAGCCGCGAAGGTGAGCTGATCGACATGGGCGTGGAAGCCAAGCTGGTCGAGAAAGCCGGCGCCTGGTACAGCTATGGCGAAGAACGCATCGGGCAGGGCAAGGACAACGCACGCGGCTATCTTCGCGACAACCCGCAGGTTGCGGTGCGGCTGGAAGCCGAGCTGCGCGAGAAGTTCCAGCCGGCCGAAGCGCCGCGCGAAGCCGGTGACGACGTCGAGAAGGAATGACAGCAGTCCGTCAGAGCGAGCTGAGCCGTGATCAGGTCGAGGTCGGCGGCTAGCGCGAACCAGGATGGCCGAGTGGGCCATCCCCGGTTCCGCCTGCCGGCCGCGCCCGGCTGATGGCAGAACGGCCGAACTGATGGCTGCGGCAAGTTTTCTATCGCGGGACGGCGGAGTCAGTGCCGTCGCTTCCCGCGGTAGATCTATCGAAGGCCAGGAGGGCAGGCGCCACGGATGGCGCATTGATGCTGTTTGAGTTTCGTACTCGGGACACCCACGATGGACGAGCAACCGCCCACGCCAAAGCGGGGACGCCGGTTCAAGGAACAGACGCCGGTTCAACGCGCACTGGGATTGCTGGTGCGGCGCGAGCATTCGCGCAAGGAATTGAACCGCAAGCTGCTGGCGCGCGGGATCGAGCCGGACGCCGCACAGGCGGCCGTAGAGCGCCTGGCGGATGAAGGATGGCAGGACGACACCCGTTTTGCGGCCTCGGTCGTGCGCAATCGCGCAGGCTCGGGCTACGGCCCGCTGCATATCCGTGCCGAGCTCGGAACCCATGGACTGGACAGCGACGCCATCAGTGCCGCAATGGCGACATTCGAGGGCGACTGGACCGAAAACGCGCGCGATCTGATCCGCCGTCGCTTTGGCGACCAGGGCCCCACCGATCTGCCGCAGCGGCGCAAGGCCGCCGATCTGCTGGCCCGGCGTGGTTTTGATGGCAACAGCATTCGCAGCGCCACGCGCTTCGACCTTGAGGACTGAGGGCGTCAGGCCTGCTACCCTTCGTGGTTTCAGGTTGTTCCGCTCATCTGCGCCCACATCTCATTGGGTGACCGGGACTGCCGCCCGCCCAATGCCAGCACATGAACGCACCCGCCAAATTCAGCACTTCCCAGATCCGCAGTGACTTCCTCGCGTTTTTCGAGGGGAAAGGCCACACCATCGTGCCATCCGCGCCATTGGTGCCGGGCAACGACCCGACCTTGCTGTTCACCAACTCCGGCATGGTCCAGTTCAAGGACGTCTTCCTCGGCGCGGAGAAGCGCAGCTACGTGCGCGCGGCCGACGTGCAGCGCTGCCTGCGTGCCGGCGGCAAGCACAACGATCTGGATTCGGTGGGCTACACCGCGCGGCATCACACCTTCTTCGAGATGCTGGGCAACTGGTCGTTCGGCGATTACTTCAAGAAGGACGCCATCAGCTGGGCCTGGGAGCTGCTGACCCAGGTCTGGAAGCTGCCGGCCGACCGGCTGCTGGTCACCGTCTACCATACCGACGAAGAAGCCTTCGCCTTGTGGCGCGACATGATCGGCATTCCCGAAAGTCGCATCGTGCGCATCGGCGACAACAAGGGCGCGCCGTATGCGTCGGACAACTTCTGGCAAATGGCCGATACCGGCCCGTGCGGCCCGTGCACCGAGATCTTCTTCGACCACGGCGACCACATCGCCGGTGGTCCGCCCGGTTCGCCGGACGAGGATGGCGATCGCTTCATCGAGATCTGGAACCTGGTCTTCATGCAGTTCGACCGCCAGGCCGACGGCACCCTGGTGCCGTTGCCGGCGCCGTGCGTGGACACCGGCATGGGCCTGGAGCGGCTGGCTGCGATCCTGCAGCACGTGCATACCAACTACGAGATCGATCTGTTCCAGGCCTTGATCGGCAAGGCCAGTGCGCTGACCGGGGTCGCCGATCTGGAGAACAAGTCGCTGCGGGTGATCGCCGATCACATCCGCGCCTGTTCGTTCCTGATCGTCGATGGTGTGCTGCCGTCCAACGAGGGCCGTGGTTATGTGCTGCGCCGGATCATCCGGCGTGCGCTGCGGCATGGCTGGATGCTGGGGGTGCGCCAGCCGTTCTTCAGCAAGATGGTGCCGACCCTGGTCGAGCTGATGGGCGAGGCCTATCCCGAACTGGTGGTCGCACGGGAGACCGTTACGCGGGCGCTGCTGGCCGAAGAGGAGCGCTTTGCCGAGACGCTGGACGCCGGCATGAAGATCTTCGACGAGGTCGCCGCGCGCTCGCAGGAAGTGATTCCCGGCGCCGATGCGTTCCGCCTCTTCGACACCTATGGATTTCCGGTCGATCTGACCTCCGACATCGCACGCGAGCGTGGCTTACGCGTGGACATGGAGGGCTTCGAGTTCGCCATGGAGCGTCAGCGCGAGACCGCGCGTGCCGCCGGCAAGTTCGGCGGTGGCGTCGCATTGCCGGCCGATCTGGTCGCCACCATGTCGCCGACGGTGTTTCTGGGCTATGAAGCCTATGACGCCGATGCGCTCAAGGTGGTGGCGTTGCTCAAGCAGGGCCGCCCGGTCGAGCGCGCGCAAGCCGGCGACGAGGTCATCGTGTTCACCGACCGCACGCCGTTCTACGCCGAATCCGGTGGCCAGGTCGGCGATAGCGGCCAGCTGAGCGGTGGCAATGTCTCCATCGAGATCGTCGACACCCAGAAATTTGCCGGCCAGTTCCATGGCCATGTGGGGCGCATCACCGAGGGTACGCTGGCAGTGGGCGATGTGCTGGCGGGCGGCATCGACGTGCAGCGTCGTGGCAAGACCATCCTCAACCACTCGGCCACGCATCTGCTGCATGCGGCCCTGCGCGAGGTGCTGGGCACGCATGTGCAGCAGAAGGGTTCGCTGGTGGCGCCGGACCGCTTGCGCTTCGACTTCTCGCACTTCCAGCCGATCACGCCCGAAGAGCTTGCTGTGATCGAACGCAAGGTCAACGCAGAGGTGCGCACCAACCACAGCGTCGAAGTGCACAACATGGCGATGCAGGAAGCGTTGGATTTCGGCGCGATGGCCTTGTTCGGTGAAAAGTACGGCGAGAACGTGCGCGTGCTGAAGATGGGTGGCTATTCCACCGAACTCTGCGGTGGCACGCACGTGACCCGTACCGGCGATATCGGCCTGTTCAAGATCACCTCCGAAGGCGGTGTGTCCTCGGGCGTGCGTCGCATCGAAGCGGTGACCGGGCAGGGCGCGTTGGATCATGTCGCCGATGAAGAACGACGTCTGTTCGAGGCGGCCAGCCTGCTCGGCGGCAACGCTACCGAGGTGGTCGACAAGGTGCGCGCGCTCACCGAGCGTCAGAAGCGGCTTGAGCGTGAGCTGGAGTCGCTCAAGGCCAAGCTGGCCTCCGGTGCCACTGCGGACCTGGGTTCCAATGCCGTCGACGTGGCAGGCGTCAAGGTGGTCGCCGTGCGTCTGGAGGGCTTCGATGCCAAGGCGCTGCGCGATGCGATGGATCGTCTCAAGCAGCAGCTTGGCGATTCGGTCATCGTGCTGGCAGGTGCCGCCGGCGGCAAGGTTGCGCTCGTGGCCGGTGTGAATGGCAGCCCAACTGGCAAGGTGAAGGCAGGGGAACTCCTCGGACATATCGCCAGTCAGATCGGGGGCAAGGGCGGCGGTCGTCCGGATCTCGCCCAGGGTGGTGGCGAGGATGGTCCCGCCCTTGCGACCGCGCTCGATGGCGTGGCCTCCTGGGTCAAGCAACACTTGGGCTGAACACTTGTGCTGGTATGCCTTGCTGGTTGGCAGGGTGTCCCGCTACCATTTCCGGTCTATTCCCTTTACCTAGGGCGGGCCTTATCAATCGGCCGCCGATGCTGGTGGGAAGCCCACCGGTTCCAGGAGATTTGCAAAATGTTGATCCTCACTCGCCGGGTAGGCGAAACCTTGATGATCGGCGACTCGGTCACTGTGACCGTACTCGGCGTCAAGGGTAATCAGGTGCGCATCGGCATCACAGCACCGAAAGATGTTGCTGTACACCGCGAAGAAATCTATCAGCGGATCCAGCGTGGGGATGAGCCGGTCGCTTCCGGTGCGCATCACGGCGACGATTCTTCGAATTGATCGTCATAAAGGGTTTACGTTAGCCCCTCTTACCCGGTATTCTTCGCGGCCTGCAACGGACACCGCGGCAGGACGCAAAAACTGGAGCGATGCCCGAGCGGCTGAAGGGGCTCCCCTGCTAAGGGAGTATAGGGTCAAAAGCTCTATCGAGGGTTCGAATCCCTCTCGCTCCGCCAGTGTTTTGAACGCCCGCAAATCCATGATTTGCGGGCGTTTTCATTTGTGTCGACGTGGTGATGACGATTGCAGGCAGGGCGCCAGCGCAACGCCGGCAGCCGCACCGGCGGCAGCGTCTGAATTGCCACAAACGTGCCGTAGGCAGCGATTCAAGTAACCCGGGCATGGGTCGCTAAGGCTGTGACACCTCTTTCGGATCTCAACCCGATGCGCCTACCGCCGCTACTTGGACGCCTGTTTTCTTCCCGGAGCCGTGGGCTGCAGCACAAGGCCGATGCCGTGGACCGGGTGATGGCGGTGATCGAGTTCGATCTGGATGGCCGCATCCTGCATGTGAACCAGAACTTCCTGTCACTGATGGGCTACCGGCTGGACGAAGTCGTCGGTCAGCATCACCGCATGTTCGTGACCCCTGGCGACCGCGACAGCGAAAGCTACCGGCAGTTCTGGCAGGCGCTGCGCCGCGGCGACTTCAACGCCGGGCGGTTCTGTCGCCTGGACAAGCATGGGCGCGAGGTATGGATCAACGCCTCCTACAACCCGTTGCTGGATCGTGCGGGCAAGGCCTATCGGGTGGTCAAGTACGCCACCGACATCACTGCGCAGGTGCGCCAGACCGCCGATTTCGAAGGCCGCATCGATGCGATCGACAAGGTCATGGCGGTCATCGAGTTTTCGCTGGACGGCACGGTGCTCGATGCCAACGAGAATTTCCTTGCGGCCATGGGCTACCGGCTCGATGAGATCCGCGGCAAGCATCACGGCATGTTCGTGGACGCGCAAACGCGTCAATCGGCGGCCTATCGCGCGTTCTGGGACAAGCTTGGGCGCGGCGCGTTCGACGCGGGCCGCTACAAGCGCATCGGCAAGGACGGTCGGGAGGTGTGGATCCAGGCGTCCTACAATCCCGTCCTCGACGAGCACGGGCGGCCGTACAAGGTGGTCAAGTACGCCACCGACGTGACCCGTCAGGTGATCGATTCGGCCGATGCCGATGGCCGCATCCAGGCCATCGACAAGGTCATGGGCGTGATCGAGTTCGATCTGCAAGGGCGTGTGCTGACCGCCAACGACAACTTCCTGGCCATTTTGGGGTACTCCGCCGAGGAGGCGATCGGCCAGCATCACCGCATCTTCGTCGACGCAAGCTACGGCGCCTCCGAAGACTACCGGCATTTCTGGACAAAGCTGGCGCGTGGCCAGTTCGATGCGGGCCGCTACCGTCGGCTGCACAAGGATGGCAGTTCGGTATGGATCCAGGCGTCCTACAACCCGATCCTGGACGTGTCCGGGCGGCCGTACAAGGTGGTCAAGTACGCCACCGATGTCACCGATCAGGTGCGCTCTGCCGAGCGCATGGGACAGTTGATGCAGCAGACATTGAGCATCGCGCAGAACGTGCAGCGCGAGGCACACCATATTTCGGTCAGCAATCAGGAGCTGGTGAGCCGCTCGTCCACGCAGTCGGCAGCGGTGGCGCAGACCTCGACCACCATCGACCAACTGGCAGAGACCGTCCGCACCAATTCCGACAGCGCCAATTCGGCCCAGCGCATGGCCGAAGCATCGGCCGATGTTGCGCGACGCGGCGCCACCGTCATCGCCGACATGGTCAAGACCACGGCCGGCATCCGCTCGGCGACCGATCGTATCGGCCAGATCATCGAGGTGATCGACGGCATTGCGTTCCAGACCAATATCCTCGCCTTGAATGCCGCCGTGGAAGCGGCACGTGCTGGCGAGCAGGGCCGTGGATTTGCCGTGGTGGCGACCGAGGTGCGTAGCCTGGCGCAGCGCTGCAGCGTCTCTGCGAAGGAGATCCGTGGCTTGATCGACAATGCGACCGACCAGGTGGGCGATGGTTCGCGCCTGGCCGAGCAGGCCGGTGTGGTGATGCAGGACATGGTCGGCTCGGTGCTGCGCGTCACCGCGACCGTGGAGCAGATTGCCGCTGCCAGCCAGGAGCAGGCGCGGGACATTTCCACCGCCAATACCGCGCTGCAATCGATCGGTGTGCAGGCGCGAGACCAGGCGCAGATGGTCGACGACCTGGCGCGTTCGGCGCGTGTGCTGGAAGCCGATGCCGATGCGCTGTTTGCCTTGGTCAATGGCGATGGCGACGGTGATCGCGACACCGGGGCGGCGGCGGTGCGCAGCGAGGCCCCGATCAAGCCGCTCGCCAAGCCGCAGGCCGCGTGATCCTCGCGCAGGGATGTGCTGATGCGCGGCGGCGTCGATGCATAGCGTCATGCATGGCAGCGGCATCGCCGGTGCCTTGCAGGCTGATCGCCTGAGCACAAAAAAGCCCGCCGGAAGCGGGCTTTGTGCTGTTGGCCAGTCTCCAGCGCGCAGCGTGCCGCATTGTCTGCGGCACGCTGCATGCCGGGCTGGCGCCGTTTACTGCGGCAGGTCGAACACCAGCACTTCCGCATCGCGTGCATCGGCCAGCACGATCTCCGGCTCGCCGGTGATCTGCAGCGCGTCGCCGGCCGACAGTGCCTGGCCATTGACGCTCAGGCTGCCGCGCGCCACCTGCACGTAGCCGATGCGGGCATCGGCCAGCGGCTGTTGCAGGCGCACCTGGCCATCGAGGATGGAGGCATACAGGCGTGCATCCTGGTGCAGGCGCAGCGAGCCGTGCTCGCCACCGGGCGAGGCGATCAGGCGCAGCTGGTTGCGCTTGCTGTCGGCATCGAAATGCTTCTCCTCGTAGCTAGGCTCGATGCCGTTGCGTTCGGGCATCACCCAGATCTGCAGGAAGTGCACCGGCTCGCTGGCCGAGTGGTTGAACTCGCTGTGGGTGACGCCGCTGCCGGCGCTCATGCGCTGCACGTCGCCGTAGTGCAGCACCGAGCCGGTGCCCATGCTGTCCTTGTGCTCCAGCGCGCCACCCAGCACGTAGGAGATGATCTCCATGTCGCGGTGGGCATGGGTGCCGAAGCCTTCGCCCGGGGTCACCTTGTCCTCGTTGATCACCCGCAGCGGGCCGATGCCCATGTGGCGCGGGTCGTGGTAACTGGCGAAGGAGAACGTATGGCGCGAGGACAGCCAGCCATGTTCGGCGCGGCCACGGGTTTCGCTCTTGCGGACAGTCAACATGCTGCTTCTCCTTGAAAGGTTCGAGTGTCGCCGGGAAGGGGAATCGGTGTCCCAGCGGCTTGATGCGTAGTCTGGGCCTGCGCATCGGTAACGAAAAGCGAGTAGATTTGGCAGCTACCATCGAAAAAATCGAACAATGACCATCAGCCTGGAAGCGCTGCAGATCCTGGACGCGATCGACCGCCGCGGTTCGTTCGCGGCGGCGGCCAAGGTGATGTTCAAGGTGCCGTCGACGATTTCCTACACGGTCTCCAAGCTGGAGGACGACCTGGGCGTGCAGTTGTTCGAGCGGGTTGGACCGAAGGCCACGCCCACGCAGGCGGGGCGTGAGCTGCTGCGCGAAGGGCGGCAGCTGCTGCGCGCCGCGCAGGAGCTGGAGGTGCGGGTGCGGCGGGTGGCGTCGGGCTGGGAGTCGGACTTTGCGATCGGGCTGGACGCGATCCTGCCGGTCGCCCTGCTGCAGGCGCAGATCCTGAACTTCTACACGGTGGCTGACAGCACGCGCCTGCGCGTGGTGAGCGAATCCTTGTCCGGCAGTTGGGAGGCGCTGCTGGATCGGCGCGTGGACCTGATCGTCGCGGCGGGCGAGGGCCCGAGCGGTGGTGGCTACGTCGCCGAGGCGATCGGGACGCTGGGCTTTGTGTTCGCGGTGGCCTCCACGCATCCGCTGGCCGGCGCCGGTACGCTGGGCGCGGCCGAACTGGCCGAACATCGTGCGATCGCAGTGGCCGATTCGGCACGGCGTCTGCTGCCACGCACGGTCGGCCTGCTGTCCGCGCGCGATGTGCTCACCGTGCCGGACATGCAGACCAAGCTGCAGCTGCAGCTGGCCGGCGCTGGCTACGGCTTTCTGCCCGAGCCATATGCGCGCGGCGCGCTGCAGGATGGCCTGCTGTGCGAGCTGCAGGTGGAAACCCGCAAACCCGACGAAACGTTCTACCTGGCCTGGCGTCCGGGCGAAGAGGGCGAGGCGCTGGGCTGGTGGCGGCGCGCATTGCGCAGCGATGGGCTGTTCGATGGCTGGTTGCAGTCGCTTGCCGAAACGTATCGTTCCGTCGCCGCCGTGCAGTCGCGCGCGTGAAGAAGGGCCGATAATGGGCCCTCGCCGTCGCGCAGGGGCGCCGCATGCAGGGCTTGATCGAACAGTACGGATTGGCGCTGGTCTTTGCCAACGTGCTGGCGTTGTCGCTGGGCCTGCCGGTGCCGGCGCTGCCGACCCTGGTGCTGGTCGGGGCCGGCTACGCGCTGCAGGGCGGGGAGGATGCCTGGCTGGCCGGACTGACGGCCTTGGCGGTGTCGGTGCTGGCAAGCCTGCTCGGCGACCTGGCCTGGTATCTGGCTGGCCGCCGTTTCGGCAATCGCACCTTGCAGTCGCTGTGCCGGCTGTCGCTGTCGCGCGATACCTGCATAAAAAAGACCGAGCGGTTCTTCTCGCGCTGGGGTGTGCGGGTGTTGGCGGTGGCCAAGTTCGTGCCCGGTCTGTCGATGGTCTCGGTGCCGATGGCCGGTGCGATGCGGGTGCGTCCGGCGGCGTTCCTGCGCTACGACGCCCTGGGTGCGTCGCTGTGGGCATTGGTCGGCCTGGGCCTGGGCGCGCTGTTCGCGCAGCAGGTGCAGGACGTGTTGGCGTTGCTGTCCGACCTGGGGTCCGGTGCGATCGTCGTCGTGGCCGTGTCGCTGGCCTGCTACGTCGGCTGGCGCTGGTGGCGCCGGCATGCCCTGCTGCGTTCGCTGGAGCATGCGCGGATCGCCGTGGAGGAGCTGGTGCCGCTGCTCGATGGCGACGAAGCGCTGCGGCCGACGGTGCTGGATATCCGGGCGCCGGGCCATCGCGATCTGCAGCCGTACGCGATTCCCGGCGCGGTGTTTGCCGACGAGCGTCAGCTGGCACAGATCCTTGCCAGCGTGCCGCGCGATCGCAGCGTGGTGATCTATTGCGCCTGTCCGGACGAGGTGTCGGCGGCGTGGTTGGCCGCTCGGATGCGCGAGCGCGGATATCGCGACGTGCGGCCGCTGTTGGGTGGGCTGGATGCCTGGCGCGATGCCGGGCATCCGGTGACCTCGCTGCTGCCGGTCGTGGTGGTGGCCGGGGCCGATGCGCTGGATGCGATGGCCTGATCGCCATGATGCGGTGACTTGCAGCGCGCATGCCGGCCTGTCGCGCGTTTTGCTTGGTGTTGGCTGCGTCGTAACGGCGCAGCCACGATTCGTCCTCGAACGGCAGGCAAAAAAAAGACCAGCAAGCTGGTCGTTTTCTTCAAGATTGGTGCGCCCGGAGAGATTCGAACTCCCGACCGCCTGGTTCGTAGCCAGGTACTCTATCCAACTGAGCTACGGGCGCATTATCTTGTTTTGACTTGCGTTTCGACTTGCAGATCCATCGCAGTGCGATAAGACCTTTTAACTAAAAAGACAGCGTTTGAAGGCTGTCTCTCGTTGTTCTGAAGATGGTGCGCCCGGAGAGATTCGAACTCCCGACCGCCTGGTTCGTAGCCAGGTACTCTATCCAACTGAGCTACGGGCGCGTCGTCAGGAGCGGAATTATGCGGATGCCTGGAGTGCTCGTCAATCCCTTTGTGAAAGTCGATCGTCGCTGCCCGGATCGCCAAGCTGCCGCCGCAGCGCAGCGGCAACGGCAGCAGGCGTCTTCATCCAGGCAAAATGATCGCTACGCGTGCCCAGTTGCGCATCGTCCAGGGCGATGCGCTCGGCAGGTGCCTGCGGCATTTTCTGCAGCAAGGCCTGCAAGGCGCCGGGCGGGCCGAAGCGGTCGCGTGCGAAGGTCACTGCGCTGATCGGCATGCGCAGTTGGCCCAGCGCCTGTTCGAGATTCCATGGCGTGCCGGCCGCACGATAACGATTGCTGCGACCGACCTGCGCCCAATCGGCGATCAGGCTGCGCGCCTCGGTTGCGCCGAAACCGAGCGTTCGTCCATGCAGCACGCCGTGGGTACGTGCCAGCCATGGCAACAGTCGGAAGATCAGCGGCAGGCCGTAGCGCATCGGCACCGGGAAATTGCGCCAGTACGGCGAGCCGCTGGCGACCAGCCACAGCTGCGCAATCCGTGCAGGCTGCAACGCGGCATGGCAGCAGGCCAGTTGGCCGCCGAGGCTGTGACCGCCGAGCACGCACGGCAGCTGCGGGTCATGCAGGTCGAGCAGCGCCCGGCTGGCGGGAATATCGTCGGCAAGCAGCGTGCGATAGCCCCAGTCGTGCTGGCGCGAGGGGCGCAGGGTGCTGCTGCCATTGCCGCGCCATTCGTGCAGGTACACCGCAATGCCGGTGCCGGCCAGTGCATGTGCGAACGGCTGGTAGTGTCGCGCGGCGACCCCGAGTGCCGGCAGCCACAGCAGGCTGGCGATCGGCCGCGCCGGGGCGTGGCGCAGCACCTGCCAGGCATGTCCATCCACGGCGGTGACGGTGAGCGTGCTGGCGTGCACGCTCATGGGCTGGGCGCGGCACCGAAATGGTCCAGGACCAGCACATCGCCGTGACCGGGGCTGTGGCCGAGGCGGATGGCGCGCGCGACGTAGTCGATGGCCGCTTCGCAGGCATTGAGCAGGGACAGGCCCTGGCACACCTGCGCGGCAATGGCCGCCGACAGGCTGCAGCCGGTGCCGTGCGCATCGACCTGCAGGCGCGGATGCATGAACACGTCCTGGGTGACGCCGTCATCGAAGCGGTCGATCACGCGCGTGCCCTCGTGCAGGTGACCGCCCTTGAGCAGCACCGCGTTGGCGCCGAGGTCGAGCAGGGCGGCGGTGGCATGCTCGGCGGCATCGGCATCGTCGATGCGGCGGCCGGTCAGCAGCTCGGCTTCGGGCGTATTCGGCGTGATCAGCGTGGCCAGCGGCAGCAGGCGCGTGCGCAGCGCCTCCAGCGCGGCGTCTTCGAGCAGGCGGGCGCCGCTGGTGGACACCATCACCGGGTCGAGCACCACGAAGGGCGGGCGATGGCTTTCAAGCAGATCGGCCACGCAATGGATGACCTCGGCATTGGCGAGCATGCCGAGCTTGACCGCCTGGATCTGGAAGTCGGCAAAGCAGGCATCGATCTGCGCCTGCAGAAACGCGACCGGCGGGACATGCACGGCAGTGACGGCGCGGGTGTTCTGCGCGGTCAATGCGGCGATCGCCGACAAGCCGTGCACGCGGTGCGCGGCAAAGGTCTTGAGGTCGGCCTGGATGCCGGCACCACCGCCGGAATCGGAGCCGGCGATGGTCAGGGCGGACAGCGTGCTGGACGTGGTCATGGGGGGATTCTGCACTGCCGCCTGGCGGAAGTGCGGATCATTGCGTACGCCAGCGACGCCATTGCAGGTAGGCAATGTAGCCGGCACCGGTCAATCCGGTGAGGCCGGCTGGCAGGTAGAGCGCGTCGTAGTGCCAGCGCTGGAACAGCCAGGTGCCGAGCACGCTGCCGGCGAGAAAGCCGCTGATGATCAACCCGCTCAGCGTGAGTCGGCGCACCTGTAGCGGGCGCCCGCGCAGCAGGTGCCCCAGGCCGATGCCCAGGTCGGTGAACATGCCGCTCAGGTGCGTGGTGCGGACTGCGGCGCCACTGAGGGTGGTGGCCATGGCGTTCTGCAGCCCGCAGGCACCTGCGGCGACCAGCGCGCCGCCGACGTGATGCAGCTTGAACAGCGGAATCGCGGCCAGCAACAGCAGCGCTTCGAGCAGCAGCGCCGCGCCGTAGCGCTGTCCGAGCCGCAGGACATCGTCCTGGATGATCAGGCCGCTGAGCATGGCGCCTGCGCAGAAGGCGATCAGGATGCCCCACAGGAAGCCGATCTCCGGTGCGCTGTCCTGCACCAGGGCCACGCCGAGCAGGCTGGTGGTGCCGGTGAGGTGGCTGACCACCTGGTGTTCGGAACCCAGGTAGCCGACCACGTTGACCATGCCGGCCACACCCGACAACGCGACCGCGCCGATCCAGACCCAGCGCGGCAGCAACAGGCCCATCGCCGGTCAGGGTGTGCCGTTGATGGCGATCTGCGAAAACGCGCCGGTTTGCGGGTCGTACAACGCGCCCCAGAACGCACTGCCGCCATCGCACACCCGGATCGCGTCCCTGGCCGGTTTCACTGGCGGATCGTTCGGCAGCCTGAAGGCATTGATGTAGATCAGCTGCTGGCCCTGGATCACCACGCCGACGTACTGGCGGTCGAAATCACGTGGCTCGGGGATGGTCGGGGTCAAGGCATCCTGCCTGGATTCGAGCTGCTCGATCTGCTGCTGGCTCGGTGTCCAGTAGCCGGTGATCTGGCCAGGATGACGCGCCGGGCTGTCGCGCGAGCAGGTGTCCAGCACCTGCTCGGCGACGCTCTGGCGGGTGATGACCCAGGATTGCCCGCTCTTGAGGTTGGTGGGCACGCTGGCCGGAGGCGGCGTGGTCGCGCAGCCGGCCAGTGCCAGGACGGTGAACGCCGCCGCGCCGCGCAGCAGGTGCATCACAGCACCTCCGAGGCGAAGTCGGCCAGGCGCGACCGCTCGCCACGACGCAGCGTGATATGCGCGCTGTGCGGCCAGGCCTTGAAGCGGTCCACCGCATAGGTCAGGCCCGAGGTGGTCTCGGTGAGGTAGGGCGTATCGATCTGTTCGACATTGCCCAGGCACACGATCTTGGTGCCGGGGCCGGCACGGGTGATCAGCGTCTTCATCTGCTTGGGCGTGAGGTTCTGCGCTTCGTCCAGAATCAGGTAGCGCGACAGGAAGGTGCGCCCGCGCATGAAGTTCATCGAGCGGATCTTGATGCGGCTGGCGAGCAGGTCGTTGGTGGCCGCGCGGCCCCACGAGCCGCCTTCCTGGTTGTGGGTGAGCACTTCCAGGTTGTCGGTCAGTGCGCCCATCCACGGGGTCATCTTTTCCTCTTCGGTGCCGGGCAGAAAGCCGATGTCTTCGCCGACGCTGACGGTGGCGCGGGTCATGATGATTTCGCGGTAACGCTGCTGATCCATCGTCTGCGCCAGGCCGGCGGCCAGGGCGAGCAAGGTCTTGCCGGTACCGGCGGTGCCGAGCAGGGTGACGAAATCGATCTCCGGGTCCATCAAGGCATTGAGCGCGAAGTTCTGCTCGCGGTTGCGCGCCACGATGCCCCACACCGCGTGCTGGCCGCTGCGGAAATCGTCGACCAGGCACAGCGTGGCCTTGCCGCCGCCGACCTTGGCCACGCGCAGTTCCACTTCGTCCTCGCCCGGCAGATACAGGTACTGGTTCGGATACCAGTCCTCGTCGTCGGCCAGCACGATCTCGTAATGGGTGCGGCCACGCTCGTTCCAGCTGCGCAGGTCCTGGTTGTGCTTTTCCCAGAAGTTTTCCGGCAGCTCGATGGCGCCGGTGAACAGCAGGCTGAAATCGTCCAGCGCGCGATCGTTCTGGTAGTCCTCGGCATTCAGGCCGCTGATGTAGGCCTTGATGCGCAGGTTGATGTCCTTGGACACCAGGATGACCGGTACATCCGGATTCTCCTCGCACAGCGCCAGCACCGATGCCAGGATCTTGTTGTCCGGAATCATCGCGCCGAAGGTGCGGCCCGGGTCGATCGGATGGATCTGGAAGTACAGCCGGCCGATCGCGGCCTGGCCCTTGAGCTGGATGCCCTGCGGATGGCTGAGCAGGATGCCGGCCTGGATCTGCTCGGCGTTGGTGTTCTCCAGCAATTCGTCCAAAAAGCGGCTGACCTGGCGCGCATTCCGGCTGACTTCGGACGTGCCCTTCTTGGCGTTGTCCAGTTCCTCGATCACCTGCATCGGCAGGAACACATCGTGTTCCTCGAATTTGAACAGCGCGGTGGGATCGTGCATCAGCACGTTGGTGTCCAGCACGTAGATGCGCTTGCCTCGGGTCATTGGGTCTTCCAAGTGATGGAACAGGGGCGAGCCATCACGCCTGCGGGGCAGGGTGATGGAGGACACGGGAAACCAGGGGGCGTCACTGTCTGGCGTGCGCCTTCAACGCGGCCAGCACGGCGTCGGCGTGGCCGGCCACCTTGACCTTGCGCCAGGCCTGCACCACCACCCCTTCGGGCGACAGCAGGAAGGTGCTGCGCTCGATACCGAGCACCTGCTTGCCGTACATGTTCTTTTCCTTGATCACCTCGAAGGCGCGGCACAGGGCCTGATCGCCATCGCTGACCAACGGGAAGGCAAAGCCCTGCTTGGCGCAGAAATTGTCGTGCGACTTCACCGAGTCGCGCGACACGCCCAGCACGACCGCGCCGGCCTGCGTGAACTGCGGCAGCAGCGCGTTGAAATCCAGGCCTTCGGTGGTGCAGCCGGGCGTGCTGTCCTTCGGGTAGAAGTACAGCACCAGCCATTTGCCGGCGTAGCCGCGCAAGGTGGTCTGAATGCCACCGGACAGCGACAGTGGCAGGTCCAGGCTTGCGGCGGGGAGGTCAAGTACAGCGTCGGTCATCGTTGCTCAGCCCAAAGTGGAGGGGCGTGCGGCGCGGTCATGCCGGGCCGACGTCCATCCCATCATAAGCAGCCACGTGGAAACGTTTGGCAAGCGCGTCGAACTGCGCATTGCGCTGATTCAGCGACTCGATGGTGTGCTGTTCCAGCTTGTCCACATGCAGGAAGTAGGACTCCTCGTCGTCGCCATCGTCTTCGTCGCGTTCGCCGAGGAAGATGTCGATGACGCGATAGCCGTCCTGGGTCAGTTGCGCGGCGAGCTGTTGCAGCGGTTGCTGCGCCGGGTCGGCGAAGAAATATTCCCAGCGCAACGGCCCGTCGAGATTCCAGTCGGTCTCGGAGCGGATGTGCTCGAACATCTGTTTCAGTGCGGAAAGGGCAATGGCCATCGGGACGTCTGCCTCAGAACTTCATCGGGTCCATGATCGCGTCGAGATTGAGGTGATCACAGAATTCCAGGAAATCATCGCGCAGTGCGGCGATGTGCATGTTGGCCGGCACGCCGATCGTCACCTGCGCAGAGAACATCTCCGCGCCGGTCTGCATGGCGCGGTAGCGCGTGCTCTGCAGGTTCTCGATGGTGATGCCCTGGCGGTCGAAGAAATCGGCCAGCTGGAACAGGATGCCCGGCTTGTCGGCGGCGATGACTTCGACGATGTAGGGCAGCAGGTTGGACTGGGTCTGCTTGGGGCCGGTGCGGTACCACACCAGCTTCAGGCCTTCCTCGCGCTCGAGGCGGGTCAGCATGGCCTCCAGCTTGGCGACCGAGTCCCAGGAGCCGGTGGCCAGGGCGGTGACCGAGACATCGCGCCCCACCGTGGCCAGGCGGGCGTCCACGAGATTGCAGCCGCTATCGGCGATGCGGCGGGTGACGGGCAACAGGGGGGACTCCGGATGCGTCGTGTAGGCGTTGATCAGGAGGTGGTTTTCGGTCGGCGAGGGCCGGGGAGTCGAGTCGGTCAAAGGGGCTTCCGGCATTGCATCAGGCTGAATGGCCGCCCGGGCAGGCGCCCTGGCGGTGACCAGCATACTTGCCCGTGGTTTCGCGCCGCAAGTAACATGCAGGCGGCCACAACCCGCGTGCGCGCGGGCCTTTCCTGTCACGTAAGAGCAGCAGAATCTTGTCCCTTTCCGGCATCATCACCGCGCTGGCGACCCCTTTCGGTCCGGACGGCGCACTCGACCTGGATGCCTGGCGGCGGTTGCTGGAACAGCAACTGCACGGCGGCGTGCAGGGAATCGTCGTCGCCGGTTCCACCGGCGAGGCCGCCGCATTGAGCGACGAGGAGTACGACACCTTGTTGCGTGCCGCCGTTGCGCAGGTGGCCGGCCGCGTGCCGGTGCTGGCCGGCACCGGCCTGTCGGGCACCGCCAAGACCATCGCGCAGACGCGCCGCGCCGCTGCGCTGGGTGCGCAGTACGCGCTGGTGGTGACGCCGCCGTACGTGCGTCCGACCCAGGCCGGCCTGCAGGCGCATTTCCTGGCGGTTGCCGACAACGGCGGCTTGCCGGTGGTGCTGTACAACGTGCCTGGCCGCACCGGATGCGACCTGTTGCCGGAGACGGTTGCCGCGCTGGTCGGGCATCCGAACATCGTCGGCATCAAGGAAGCGCGCAGCGAGCCGGAGCGTGTGGCCGCGCTGGTGGCGCTGCGCAGCGAGTCCTTCGTGGTGCTCAGCGGTGATGACGGCAGCGCCGCGCAGGCGATGCTGTCCGGTGCCGACGGGTTGGTTTCGGTGGCGTCCAACGCCTTGCCGTCGGCCTATCGGCGCCTGTGCGACCTGGCCCGCGACGGCCAGCGCGAGGCGGCCACCACGTGGGACGCACGCCTGAGCGAGTACCACAGTTTCTGCGGCATCGAATCCAATCCCATCCCGGTCAAGGCGCTGCTGCAGCGCGCCGGGATCGGGCACGGCCTGCGTTTGCCGTTACTGCCCCTTTCTGCGGCGCACCAGCCCGCCGCCGACCGCCTTGCCGCCGACGCTATTGCGTTGGAAGCGCTTTCCAGCCGCGAAATGCTCGCGGCCTGACCCAGGAGATCTATCGATGCGTCATTCCGTTTCCCCCGTCCGCGTGCTCTCGCTCGCGTTGCTGGCGACCGCCACCGTCGCCGCCACGAGCGGTTGCAGCTGGTTCCACAAGGGCGCACGCGGTGACTACGCGCTGGCCCCGGAAGCCCGTCCGCTGGAAGTGCCGCCGGATCTGAACCTGCCCGATACCTCCGGCGCGATGAAGGTGCCGACGCTGGCTTCGACCGCGCAGCAGAACACTTCGGCGCCGCCGTCCGCCAGCGCCAACAGCGGCTTCACCGTGCCGGGCGAGCGCGACGAGGTGTTCGCCAAGGTGGGTGCGGCACTGGCCGACATTCCCGGCCTGACCATCGCCAGCAAGGCGCAGATGCTCGGTTCCTACGACGTGAGCTACGAAGGGTCCAGCTTCCTGGTGCGCGTGGTGAAGGTCGACGCCGGCAGCTACGTGTCGGCAGTGGATCCGCGCGGCATGCCGGCCACCGCGGCAGCGCCGGTGGCGGTGATCACCGCGTTGAAGGGCAAGCTGGGCGGCTGAGGCCGCTGCAGCCATCGCAGACAGCAGAACGGGCGCTTCGGCGCCCGTTTTGCGTTTCTGATGCGGTGTCGTCGCTGCGCTGCGGCCAGACGCTGTGTCAGCGCTGCAGCAGCGGCAACTTGTTCGGCTTGCCGTCCCATTCGGCGGCATCGGGCAGCGGCTCCTGGCGCACGGTCAGCACCGGCCAGGCCTTGGCCAGCTCGGCGTTGAGCGCGACGAAGCCTTCCTGGCCTGCCGGGACGTCGTCTTCCGGGTAGATCGCGTTGGCCGGGCATTCCGGCTCGCACAGCGTGCAGTCGATGCACTCATCCGGGTCGATGACCAGGAAGTTCGGGCCGACATGGAAGCAATCCACCGGACAGACCTCGACACAGTCGGTGTATTTGCACTTGATGCAGTTTTCGGTGACAACAAAAGGCATGGCGGAATCCGGCGTTTAGCCTGTCAATTCTAAAGCAGTCCGGTGGCCGGTGTGGGGTTGGCGGGGATTTGTCCGCCCCGGCCGTGGCCGGCCGGTTGCGTGCTGGGTGTCTGCGCTCAGGCCAACCCGCGCTGCCTGGCCAGCGCGAACAATCCCGTGGCGGCCAGATCTTCCGGATGCCGCTGTGTCTGCACGCCCAGATGCGCCAGCGCCAGCGCATAGCGTTGTGCCAGGCCGGGGCTGCCGACCAGGTGCACGGTGGCGTGATCGCCGCGGTGCTCGCGCAGCTCGTGGCCGATCAGCAGGCCCGACAGATAGGACGGCAGTGCGGCGGCGGTGAGGCGGTCGAACAGGCCCAGGGTACGCGCGCCGAACAGGTGGTGGCTGAGCCCGCCGGGC
Source organism: Xanthomonas sp. BRIP62409 (assembly GCF_003992965.1). Lineage (NCBI taxonomy): Bacteria > Pseudomonadati > Pseudomonadota > Gammaproteobacteria > Lysobacterales > Lysobacteraceae > Xanthomonas > Xanthomonas sp. BRIP62409. The sequence goes on from NZ_QEZJ01000014.1 coordinate 48,974, forward strand.
TCGGCGCTGCGATCAACGCCTTGCGCGAATGCGTCGGTGTCCAGGTCCGCAGGATCGTCCTGCATCAGCTTGCCCAGAATGCTGTGCTGGCGCAGCACCGCATACAGCTCGCCGGTCATGACGGTGGCAAAACCGGTCAGCTGGCCGTGGTCGAGCTGTGCCCATTTGCTGTGGGTTCCGGGCAGGCAGGCGACGTGCGTGCCGTCGCCGAGCGCGGCGAGCAGGCCGACCAGCTGGGTTTCCTCGCCCCGCATGACATCGGGCACGCCATGCTGCTGGCCGGTGCTCACGCCGGGCACGAACCACAGCGTGCGTCCGGGCAGCAGGTCGTCGTAGCTGCGCATCGCCTGCGCCAGCGCGGCGGTATCGGCCGGGCAGGGCAGATAGGCCTGTTCGACCCAGCCATTGCGGCTGCCGATCATGCCCGACAGCAGCAGCGGGCCGTCCCAGCCCTCGATCAGCGTGCTCAGCACCTCGCCGAAGCGGCCCTGGCAGGCCAGGATGCCGTCGCTGCCGCGGCGCTGCTCCAGCACCTGGCCGTCGGCAGCGAGCAGATAGCCGCGCAGGCTGCTGGTGCCCCAGTCGATGGCGATCATGCGCTGGCCACCCGACTCTCGGGCAGGCCGTTGATCGCCACGTCGCAGACGTACAGGCCGCCGGCTTCCGGGGTGCGGGCCAGTTCCTCGGCGCTGTGGTCCAGGCGCGAGCTGATCACGTGCAGGCGGTCCAGCGCGGCGCCGCCGAAGGCGCTGCAGGTGGGGTGCTTGACCGGCAGTTGCACGATGCGCTCGATGCTGCCGTCGGGGCGGTAACGCACCACGCGCCAGGCGCGCCACTGCGCATTCCACAGATGGCCCTGGCTGTCGATGATGGAGCCGTCCGGCTCGGCATCGGCGCGGTCCAGCGTGGTGAACACGCGCACGTTGCTGGTCTGCGCGGTGTCGGCATCGTAATCGCAGCACAGGATCTGCGGGCGCAGCGAGTCGCAGTAGTACAGCGTGCGGCCGTCGGGGCTGAAGCAGATCGAGTTGGGGATCGACACGCCCGGCAGCGGCAACGCACGCAGGCCGTGGCGCAGCGAGAACTGGTACATCGCACCGCGTGCGGCCTTGTGGTCGTGCTCGTCCATGGTGCCGAGCACGAGGTTGCCGTTGCGGTCGGCGCGGCCATCGTTGCTGCGCGTATGCGGGTTGTCGGCTTCGATATCGGCCAGGTGCTGGAGCGGCAGGCTGTCGCCGTCGGCATTGTCCGGGTCGGCGATGCAGATCGACTTGGCCAGCGCGATCAGCACGCGGCCGTCGTCCATCAATCCCAGGCAGCCGGGGCGGTCCGGCAACGTCCAGTACCGGGTGTGGCCGCTGTGCGGATGATGCCGCCACAGGCGCTTTTCGCTGATGTCCACCCAGTACAGCGCTTCACGCTGCTCGCACCACAGCACGCCTTCGCCATGCGTGCAGCGGCTGTCGACCGCCAGCACGGCGGTGTGTTCGGGCGTGCTCACCATTCGGCGATGCTGCCATCGCTGTGACGCCAGACCGGGTTGCGCCAGTCCGGCGGATTTTCGTTTGCGCGCTTGAGCATGTCTTCGTCGATCTCCACACCGAGCCCGGGCTTGGGCAGGGCGGCGATACTGCCATCGACACACTGAAAATCGTCTTTATTGATGACGTAGTCGAGCAGGTCGGCACCTTCGTTGTAGTGGATGCCGATGCTCTGTTCCTGCAGCACCGCGTTGTGCGACACGAAGTCCACGTGCAGGCAGGCGGCCAGCGCGATCGGGCCGAGCGGGCAGTGCGGCGCGAAGCCGACATCGTAGGCCTCGGCCATCGCGGCGATCTTGACGCACTCGCTGATGCCGCCGGCATGCGACAGGTCCGGCTGCACCATGCCGATCCCGCCGGCGCACAGCACGTTCTTGAATTCGAAGCGCGAGAACATGCGCTCGCCGGCGGCCAGCGGAATCGAGGTGCTTGCGGCCAGGCGCGGGTAGTACTCGGCCTGCTCGGCCAGCACCGGTTCTTCGACGAACAGCGGCTTGAACGGTTCCAGCTCGCGCAGCAGCGCCTTGGCCATCGGCGCGCCGACGCGGCCGTGGAAGTCGATACCGAAGTCGATGGTGTTGCCGAAGGCCTCGCGGATCTCGGCCACCTTGACCACCGCCGCATCGACCGCGCGCGCGCTGTCGATCAGCTTCATTTCCTCGGTGCCGTTGAACTTGAAGGTGTCAAAGCCCAGCGCGCGGTAGTCGGTGATCTGCTGGATGATCGCACCGGGGCGGTCGCCGCCGACCCAGCGGTAGGTCTTCATGCGATCGCGCACCAGCCCGCCCAGCAACTCGTACACCGGCACGCCCAAGGCCTTGCCCTTGATGTCCCACAAGGCCTGGTCGATGCCGGCGATGGCGCTCATCAGGATGGCGCCGCCGCGGTAGAAACCGGCGCGGTACATGGTCTGCCACAGGTCATTGATGCGCGCCGGATCCTTGCCGATCACATAGCCGGCCAGTTCATGCACGGCAGCTTCCACCGAGCGCGCGCGGCCTTCGATGACCGGCTCTCCCCAGCCGGTGATGCCCTCGTCGGTCTCGACCTTGAGGAACAGCCAGCGCGGTGCGGCGTGGTAGGTGGTGAGGCGGGTGATCTTCATCCTTGCAGTTCCTGGTAGGCCTGCACGAAGGCGCGTGCATGCGTCTGGGTCGTTTCGAGCGATTGCGCGGGTTTGTACAGTTCGCCACCGATGCCGGCGCCGGCGGCGCCCTGGGCAAGGAAGCCGGCCAGGGTCTGCGGGCTGACGCCGCCGACCACGTAGACCGGAATGTGGGTGGGCAGCACCGAGCGCAGCGCGCGCACGTGCGCCGCGCCATAGGTCGCCGCCGGGAACAGCTTCAGGATCGTTGCGCCGGCATCGATGGCGTCGAACGCCTCGCTGGCGGTGGCGAAACCGGCCACAACGGTGAGCCCGCGCGACACCGCATGGCGGATCAGCGACGGGCGCGTGTTCGGGGTGACGATGAAGCGCGCACCAATCTCGGCCAGGGTGTCGACATCGTCGTTGCGCAGCACGGTGCCGGCGCCGATCCAGGCGCGCTCGCCGTAGGTCTGCTGCGCGAGCGCGATGCTCTCGGCCCAGCGCGGCGAATTGAGCGGGATCTCGATCGCGTCGAAACCGGCGTCGATCAGTGCACCGACATGGTCGAGCGTTTCTTCCGGCGTGATGCCACGCAGGATGGCGATCAGTGGCAGGGCGAACAGGCTGGCGGTGGTGTCTGAGGTCATCGTGTTACTCGCGATAGAGCGGAAAACGGCCGTCGGCGACCGAAGGGCCGCCAACGTCGGGGGAGGGTGCAGCGCTGCACGGCGCTGCGCGGAGGATGGCAGGCAGCAACGACGCGGTGGCTGCGGCACCTGCGTGCGCACTCCAACGGCCTGCAATTGGCCGGCAAGTTGCCGTCATCGTCGTCCACCTCCGCAATCATGGCGTGCGTGTTGCCATCTCGTGGAAGATGGGGTCACGTCTGTTCTGGCCGCGCCCGGGAGGTAGGGGCTCCTGCTGCGGCGTTCGATAGCCTCGCGCGCGGAGATATGTGCTGCAAATGAAATTTTCGGCATATTCTATTCCTCCTACGAATACACCTGCGTGGCGATACCCCATGGCAAATTCCAGCACTCCCTGGTTCAACGCTGCCCGCCTCAAGACGCGCCAGCTGCTGCTGCTGCTGCATCTGCACGAACAACGCTCGGTGCTGCGTGCGGCCGAGGCCGCCAGCATGACGCAACCGGCCGCCTCCAAGCTGCTGGCGGAAATGGAAGACATGCTGGGGGTGAAACTGTTCGAGCGACATGCCCGCGGGGTGGAGCCTACCTGGTACGGCCATGTGCTGATCCGGCGTGCGCGTGCGGCGATGTCGGAGATCGGCCGGGCGCAGGAGGAAATCGCCGCGTTGCGGGCCGGGCGCATGGGCCAGGCCTCGATCGGCACGGTGGTCAATCCAGGCACCAACCTGGTGCCGCAGGCGATCGCCGAGGTCAAGCGCGAGTTCCCCGACATCCTGGTGCGGGTGGAAATGGACTACAGCCGTCCGCTGGTGGCCAAGTTGCTGGACGGCCAGCTGGATATCGTGATCGGCCGCATCCTGGGGCCCGAGGGCGTGGGCGAGCTGGAATTCGAGCCGCTGGCCGACGAGCCGCATTCGGTGATCGCGCGGGCCGGCCATCCGCTGGCCAGCCGGGTCGGCCTGCAGCATGCGGACCTGGTACGCCATGGCTGGATCCTGCCGCCAGCCGACAGCGTGCTGCGCGCGCGGCTGGACTCGATGTTCATGGAGCACGGAGTGCAGACGCCGACCAATGCGATCGAGACCTCGTCGCTGCCGGTGACCTCCACGCTGCTGCGCGGCACCGACATGCTGACCGCCTTGCCGGTGGAATCGGTGGCGCCGCTGATCCAGGCCAAGCTGCTGACCGTGCTGCCGATCGAACTGGGTGTGCGCATGGAGTCGTTCGGCATCATCCGCCGGCGCGATTACATCCTGCCGCCGGGGGCCGAGCGCATCCTGCAGGCGCTGCGCACCACTGCACGGCGTTTGTATCCGGCCTTGCGCGGGCCGGAATCCACTGGATAAGCGGGCTCTTCCATTCGTATTCCAGAAGGGCATACCAGGCTGTGAATTTTTCATTGGCTGGCGCTAGACCACGCGCCTATATCTGTGAGCCAGATCGCACGCTGAAGCGCACGTGAAGTCGGGCAGGTGATCGGCGGCCAAGCCGCCATGCAGTGGGAGGTGGAGCCGGGCGGCAACGTCCGTGTCCTGCACGATCACGTGGCCCGTTGACGGTGCCGCGCTAACCAGTCTTCCGTCGTCTTGCGTCCTGGGAGGGATTCAGATGTACAAGTTTTCAAGCCATGCCTCGGCAGGGACGGGCGTGCACGCACGTCGTACCCCGCGTTTGCGTCATTCCGCCATGGCCGTCAGCATCGGGCTGTTGCTCGCCGCACCGGTGTACGCCCAACAGACGCAGTCGCCCCCGACTGCCCCCGCCGGCAATACTGCCGGCAACGCGGTGGATCTGGATGCGGTGGAAGTGCGCGGTGTGCGCGCCAGCCTGATCAAGTCGCAGGTGATCAAGCGCGATGCTAGCCAGATCGTGGATTCGGTTAGTGCCGAGGACATCGGCGCCTTGCCCGACCGCAGCGTCACCGAGACCCTGCAGCGCGTCAGCGGCGTGACCATCGATCACTTTGCCGCGCGCAGCGACCCGGACCATTTCTCCGCCGAAGGCAGTGGCGTGATGATCCGTGGCCTGACCCAGGTGCGCGGCGAACTCAATGGCCGCGACATCTTCAGCGCCGCCAGCGGCCGCGGGCTGAGCTTCGAAGACGTGCCGGCCGAGTTGATGGCCGGGGTGGACGTGTACAAGAACCCCTCGGCGGAAATCATCGAAGGCGGCCTGGGCGGCACGGTCAATCTGCGCACGCGCATGCCGTTCGACAACCCGGGCCGGATCGTCGGTGGCAATGTCGATTACAACTACGGCGACATGAGCAAGAAGTACAAGCCGTCGGCCTCGTTCCTGTTCAGCGACCGCTGGAACACCGGCATCGGCGAAATGGGCTTCATGATCGACGTCGCGCACTCGGAGCTGGCCACGCGCTCGGACGGCATCCAGGTGGAGCCGTACGTGCGGCGCACCGACGAGGCCGTGTTGGCCGGCAGCGGACGCAGCGAGGTGTTCGTGCCGGGCGGGGTGAACTGGCGTCAGCTGGATTTCGAGCGCAAGCGCGACGGCATCGCGGCGGCGTTCCAGTGGAAGCCCAGCGATGCCACCGAGATCTACGCGCAGTTCCTGCGCTCGCGCTACGAAATGAACTGGCAGGAGCGCGCCGCGTTCTTCAACGACAGCAACAACAGCATCACGCCGGCGCCAGGCACGACCTTCGACTACGACGATCGCGGCGGCTTCCTGCGCGGCTCGCCGGTGTCCAGCTCGTGGCGCGGAGTGCTCACCGGCGACGGCGTGCGCTTCAACACCGACAACCGCTATTCCGAACAGCGCACCACCACCACCGACATGTCGGTGGGTTTCAGCCACTTCTTCAACGACAACCTGCAGATCAAGGGCGATATGCAGCTGGTAGAGTCGGAGAACGAACAGCTGGATTTCACCGTGTTCAGTGCGACCTATCTGCCGGGCCTGTCGTATGACGTGTCGGGCAGGTATCCCAGCGTGCAGATCGCCAACCCGGCCTTCACCCAGGACCCGTCCAACTACTTCTGGGCGGCGGCGATGGACCACCTGGGCAAGAACCGCGGGCGTCAGCTGTCCACGCGCGTGGATCTGGAATACACCTTCGATGACAGCAGCTGGTTGCGCTTTGCGCGCTTTGGCATGCGCGCCACCGACCGCAACCAGATCAACAAGAATTCCGGCTACAACTGGGGCGTGATCTCCGACAACTGGGCCGCCATTCCGGGCACCAGCAACGGCCTGGCCAACATGTCCGAGTTCATGACCGACCAGTCGTCGTTGTTCACCTTCTCCGACTTTTTCCGTGGCGGCGTGAACGTGCCGACCACGCTGGTGGTGCCCAACAGCGGCCTGGTCAACAACTACGCCTCGGCCTCGCAGATGATCCAGCAGATCGTGGCGCTGCGCGGCTACGGCTGGGCGCCGGACACCTATCAGCCGCAGGACACCAACCGGCAGCACGAACGCACCCAGGCCGCCTACGCGGCGCTGTACTTCGGCAACGACGAGGCCTGGGGCGTGCCGGTGGACGGCAACATCGGCATCCGCGTGGTGCAGACCAAGACCCAGGCCGAAGGCTTCGGCCAGTTCCAGAACCTGGCCGGGCTCAATGTCTCGCCGGAACTGCAGGCGCGCTATACCGGGCAGTACTTCGAGAACAACTCGCAGGGCAGCTACACCAACGTACTGCCCAGCCTGAACCTGCGCCTGCGCTTCACCGACAGCCTGCAGTGGCGCTTTGCCGCCTCCAAGGCGATGGCGCGCCCGGACTACACCCAGTTGCAGCCGTATGTTTTGCTCAACGTGGAAACCAACGACGCCGGCCAGGCGACCGATTTTGTCGGCACCGCCGGCAACCCGAACCTCAAGCCGATGGTGGCCAACCAGTTCGACACTGCGCTGGAGTGGTACTTCGACACCAGCGACATGCTGTACGCCACGCTGTTCTACAAGAAGGTCAAGGACTACTTCTCCACCCAGACCCGCAGCGAGATCTACGACAACCGCCCCTGGCTGGTGACACGCCCGTACAACATGGACGAGGGCACCATCCGCGGCGCGGAGCTGGGCTATACCCAGTTCTTCGACCAGCTGCCGGGCTGGCTGAGCGGGTTCGGCGTCAATGCCAACTTCACCTTCGTCGACAGCCAGGGCGGCGCCAACACCGCCACCGACCCGTATACCAATACCACCGTCACCGGGGTCGAGCTGCCGCTGGAAGGCCTGTCGCGGCGCAGCTACAACCTGGCCGGCATCTACGAGAAGGGGCCGTTGTCGCTGCGCCTGGCCTACAACTGGCGCTCGCGCTACCTGCTGACCACCAGCGATGCGTCCACCCGTCTGCCCACCTGGGCTGACGACTACGGCCAGCTCGATGGCTCGTTTTTCTACCGCTTCAACGCGCACCTGCAACTGGGCGTGCAGGCCAACAACCTGACCAACACGGTGACCAAGGTGTTGATGGGGCCGACCTCCTACGAAGGCGGTGAAGTAGATCCGCGTCTGTATACGCGCTCTTCCTTCGTCAACGACCGGCGCTACTCGCTGGTGCTGCGCATGAACTGGTAAGCGAAGGCCGTCACGGAACTGCTGTGTCCGGGCTCGCGGAGTTGAGCCCGCTTTTGCCGATCCGGCCCGCCGGGTCGGCAATGCCAGACCCGGCGGGTTTGTCGGGGTTGCTATAGTTTTTACGAATAGCTTTCCAGGAATATTTCATTGGTGTGGCACGACGGCGCCGCCCTATGCTCCGGCCGCAGCCGCTAGGTAAGCCTTGTCAGGATTACCACGCATCGCAACCGCCCGGCCTTCCGGTCGTGGGCGGATGCGGGCCAGCACCAACGACGGGCAGGGCGTTCGCGCACCGACCCGCTAAAAAATTAGAAGTACATGCGTCCTGGGAGGGAGCACCATGTCAGTGCAACATCGCCACATTCCGGCAGGCCGGACTGTGGGTCAGCGTTCGATCCGTGATTTCCGCCGCTCCGCGATGGCCCTCAGTGTGGCCACGCTGTTGAGCGCGCAGGCCTACGCGCAGGATGCGACCACCACTGCCGCTCCGGTTCAGGACTCCACCACCCAGCAGCTCGACACCGTGCAGGTCACCGGCACGCGCAGCAGCGTCACCAAGGCGCAGCTGGTCAAGCAGAATGCCGAGCAGATCGTCGATTCGATCGTTGCCGAAGACATCGGCAAGCTGCCCGACAACAACGTCGCCGAGGCGCTGCAGCGCATCTCCGGTATCCAGATCACGCGCAACTACGGCGAAGGCAGCTCGATCGCCATCCGCGGCCTGACCCAGGTGCGTACCGAACTCAATGGCCGTGACATCTTCACCGCCAACGATGGCCGTGGCCTGAGCTTCGAGGACGTGTCGGCCGAACTGCTCGGCGGCGTCAACGTCTACAAGAATCCCTCGGCCGACATGATCGAAGGTGGCCTGGGCGGCACCGTGGATCTGCGCACGCGCCTGCCGTTCGACTACGACGGCCGCAAGATCGCCGGCAGCGTCCAGTACAACTATTACGACCTGGCCGACGACGGCAAGCCGGCGTTCTCGGGCCTGTTCAGCGATCGCTGGCAGACCGGCATCGGCGAGATCGGCCTGCTGGTGAACTACTCGCAGCAGAAGAGCCCGTTCCGCCAGGACACCATCTCGATCGAGCCGTGGTACACCCAGACCGATCTGCCGGGCTATGAAGGCCAGGGCGTGTCGGTGCCGCACGGCGCCGGTATCAACACCACCGTCGGCGAGCGTGAGCGCAAGACCGGTGCGTTCGCGATGCAATGGCGTCCCAACGATGCGGTGGAGGTCTACACGCAGGTGCTGCGTTCGGAATACGACTTCAGCTGGCACGACTATTCGTTCTTCGCCCTGACCGGCGCCAACCCGATGCAGGGCCTGCCCGGCATCGAAGTCAACGACCGCAACGAATTCGTCAACGGCGCGTTCCAGAACGTGCCGACCGAGTCCAACACCAGCCTGACCGAGCGGCATTCGGTGACCACCGATTACTCGCTGGGCGCCAAGTGGACGGTCAACGAGAAGCTGACCCTGAGCACCGACTTCCAGTATGTCGATGCCACCACCACCGGCACGCGCTACATCCTGTCCACCGGTCAGTCCACCAGCCCGCAGTTCAACGTCGACTTCCGCGGCGATCTGCCGCGCCTGTCGGTGACCGATGCCAGCGGCGCGGAAGGCTACCTGGCCGACGTCAACAACTACGACGGCTGGCGCTATCACCTGGACAACAAGGACGACAACAAGGGCACCGAGTTCGCCTGGCGCGCCGACATGGATCTGGCCTTCGACAGCGACTTCGTGCGCAGCTTCAAGGCCGGTGTGCGCTACACCGACCGCGATGCCGAGACCAAGGGCAATATCTATCGCTTCATGTGCATCAACAACTGCGCGGGTGCGCCGTTCTCGCAGTTCCCCAGCGTTGGTGTCGTGACCAATCCGATCACCGATTTCTTCCGCGGTGAAAGTCATGCCTTCGGCCCGACCCTGACCGCGTCCGATGCGGCGGTGGCGAACTATCGGCAGACCCTGGCCACCTTCGGTGCCAGCCCTCTGGAGTTTTCGCCCAACAACATCAACGCGCAGACCGAGAAGACCTACGCGGCCTACGGCGTGTTGCGCTTCGGCGTGGACAGCGATTCGATTCCGTTCGACGGCAACATCGGCGTGCGCGTGGTGCGGACCGAGGTCGGCTCCACCGGCGTGCGTACCGGCACCGACGGCGAGGGCGGCGGCCTGATTCCGGTGGACGCGCAGCAGACCTATACCGACGTGCTGCCGAGCTTGAACCTGCGCTGGATGCTGAGCGATCAGCTGCAGTGGCGTTTTGCCGCCTCGCGCGGTATCTCGCGTCCCACCTTCGATCGCCTCAACCCGAACCTGAGCCTGAGCACCGGCACCTCCAACGGCGCCTCGACCTTCACCGGCAGGGCGGGCAACCCCGATCTGGAACCGGTCAAGGCCGATCAGTTCGACACGGCGCTGGAGTGGTATTTCGGCCAGGGTTCGATGATGTACGGCACCCTGTTCTACAAGAAGGTCGAAGGCTTCATCGCCGACAGCGTGTTCAACGAGGTCTACGATGGTCGCGTGTGGCAGATCACCCGTCCGGTCAATGGCGATGCCGGCAAGATCCGCGGTGCGGAACTGGGCTACACGCAGTTCTTCGACTTCCTGCCGGGCTGGCTGAGCGGCTTCGGCCTGCAGACCAACTACACCTATGTCGACAGCGAGGCACCGAGCCCCACCGCCACCGACACCAACGGCCAGGCGCTGACCGTGCCGCTGGAAGGCCTGTCCAAGAACAGCTACAACGCGATCCTCAGCTACGAAACCTCGCGCTTCCAGGGCCGTGTGGCCTACAACTGGCGCAGCGACTGGCTGGTGACCACCGCAGGCAACGGCACCGGCAATCTGCCGGTCTACAACAAGGGCTTCGGCCAGCTGGATGCCTCGCTGCGTTTCAACATCAATGATGTGTGGTCGATTTCGCTCGATGGCGTGAACCTGCTCGATACCCGGCGCGAAAGCTACCTGGGGACCGAGTCGCGCTACCGCGACTTCGTGATCAACGATCGTCGGTATGGCCTGACCTTGCGGGCCAGCCTGTAGAACGCGCCGTAGGAAGTGCGTCGCCGGTTCGGCGAGCTGTGCAGGCAGCCCGTCGGACCGGTGTTTTTCCTATCGACGGCATGCCGTCGATCGCAAGGGAGCCGGAGGAATGATCGCTGTAATCGATCCGCCTACTGTGCGCCGCGTTACCGCAGCGATGCGGCCGGTCCGTGCGTGGCTGGCACTGCTGTTGCTGTTGCCGTTTTCGATCCTGCCGCTGCAGGCTGCCGATCCGGCGGTGCAGGGGCCTTACCAGTGGCGCAGCGTCGCCATTGGCGGTGGCGGATTCGTCACCGGTGTGCTGTTCCATCCCGCCGAGCGCGATCTTGCGTATGCACGTACCGATGTCGGTGGTGCGTACCGCTGGGATGGGCGCGCGCAGCAGTGGGTGGCGCTGACCGATTGGCTGGGCGCCGACGACTGGAATCTGATGGGGATCGACGCGTTTGCGGTCGATCCTGCCGACCCGCAGGCGCTGTATCTGGCTGCGGGCACCTACATGCACGAACGTGCCGGCAATGCCGCGCTGCTGCGCTCGTTCGATCGCGGCCGCAGTTTCGAGCGTGCCGCGCTGCCGTTCAAACTCGGCGGCAATCAACTGGGCCGTTCCAATGGTGAACGCCTGGCGGTGGACCCGCACGACGGCCGTGTGCTGTTGTTGGGCTCACGCGATGCAGGCCTGTGGCGCAGCGACGATCGCGGCGCGCACTGGGCGCGGGTGGACGCATTTCCTGCCGAGGCCCTGGCAGGTGCAACCGCGCGCAATCATGTCGGACGCGAACAGGCAGTGGGCATTGCCTTTGTCGTTTTCGATGCCGCCAGTGGCCGCGACGGTCGGCCGACCCCGCGCATCTATGTCGGCGTGTCCACCGCGCAGACCAGCCTGTATGTCTCCGACGACGCCGGGCGCAGCTGGTCGGCAGTGGCCGGGCAACCCAGGGGCCTGCGTCCCAGCCATATGGCCGGTGGCAGCGATGGGCAGTGGTACCTGAGCTACGGCGACCAGCCCGGCCCGGATCTGATGGCCGGTGGCGCGCTGTGGAAGTACACCCCGGCGCTGGCGCGTTGGAGCGAGATCAGCCCGATCGCGCAGCCGGCCAGCGGCGATGGCTTCGGCTGGGGCGCGGTGGCGGTGGATCCGCAACAGCCGCAGGTGCTGCTGGCTAGCACGTTCCGCCGCCGTAGCCCGCGCGATGAGCTGTTCCGCAGCGTCGATGGGGGGCGCAGCTGGACGCCGTTGCTGGATGGCGCGCAGTTCGATCACGGCGATGCGCCGTGGACCGCGCACGCCACGCCGCACTGGATGGGCGCGCTGGCGATCGATCCGTTCGACAGCAACCACGCCCTGTTCGTCACCGGCTACGGCATCTGGGCCTCGCGCAATCTGCAGCGGTTCTCTGCGCAGCAGCCGTTGCAGTGGTGGTTCCAGGATCGCGGGCTGGAAGAGACCGTGCCGCTGGATCTGCTCAGCCCGATGGCCGGCGCGCATCTGCTCAGCGCACTCGGCGATATCGACGGTTTTCGGCACGACGATCTGGAACGTGCGCAGCTGCAGTACGCCGGCCCGCGCCTGACCAATGGCGAAAGCATCGACACCGCCGGGCAGGCCGCGCAGTGGGTGGTGCGCAGCGGCACCGTGCGTGATCGCCGCAACAACGAGATCCGTGCGCTGTATTCGCGTGATGGCGGCGCGCAGTGGACGGCATTCGCCAGCGAGCCGCCGGCCGGGCAGGGCGCCGGCAACATCGCCATTGCCGCCGATGCCTCGCAGGTGGTGTGGGCGCCGGACGCCGGCGGCAACTGGCGCACAGCCGATTTCGGCAAGCACTGGCAGCGTGTACAGGGGCTGCCCGAGACCGCAGTGGCAGTGGCCGATCGCGTCGATGCGCAGCGTTGGTACGCAGTGGATACCGCCAGCGGGCGCCTGTTCGAGAGCCGCGATGGCGCAGCGAGCTTTCGCGACACCGGTGCCCAGGTCGGCAGCCCGGCGCGCGACGAGCGTGCGCGTCCGCAGCTGCGCCCGGATCCATGGCGGGCGGGGGTGGTGTATCTGGCCAGCCCCACGCTGGGCGTGATGCGCTGGCAGGGCGGGCGTTTGCAGACCTTGTCCAAACCGGACCAGGCGCGTTCGCTGGGCATCGGCAAGGCGTTGCACGCGGGCGCACCGCCGGCGCTGTATCTGGCCGGCCGCGTGGATGGGGTGGACGGCGTGTTCCGCTCCGACGACGAAGGCGCGCAGTGGTTGCGCATCAACGACGACGCGCACCGGTTCGGCAAGCCGTACAGCGTCACCGGCGATCCGCGCATCCCCGGGCGCGTGTACTTCGCCACCGGTGGGCGTGGCATCTTCTACGGCGATCCACGATGAGCGCTGCGTCGCTGCGCGCGTCATCGCGCTGTCTTACCGTGTACGGCGGCGTGCGTCGTCGTATCGCTGCGCGCCGATTGGTCGCGCCGTCCCTGGAGATCATTGCATGAGCGCTTCCCTTATCTGTCGTGGCTGCCTGTTGGGCCTGGTCCTGGCCAGCCCCACCGCATTGGCACAACCGAGCTTGCCGTTGTTGTTTGCCGATGGCGCGGTACTGCAGCGCGATCAGGCCATGCCGGTGTGGGGTTGGGCCACGCCCAATGCCGACATCATGGTCAGCTTCGACGGCAAGCGGGCCACCGCCAAGGCCGATGCCAAGGGCCAGTGGAAGGTCAGCCTGCCCGCGCACAAGGCCGGTGGCCCCTATGTGCTGAGCGTGCAGGGCGACGGCGGCCAATTGCAGGTGCGCGATGTGCTGGTCGGCGATGTGTGGCTGGCCAGCGGGCAATCCAACATGGAGTGGCCGTTGGCGCAGGCCAGCGATGGTCCGCAGGCGGTGGCCGCGGCCAACGACCCGCAGTTGCGGCACTTCAAGGTGCCCAAGTCGTGGTCGCTGCAGCCGGAAGCGCGCCTGACCGGCGGCGACTGGAAGGCTGCCACGCCGGACAACGCCGGCGAGTTCACCGCAGTGGGGTATTTCTTCGCCAGGGAGCTGCGCGCCAGCACCGGCGTGCCGATCGGCATCGTCAACAGCACCTGGGGCGGCAGCGCGATCGAGGCGTGGATGGACGCGGCCTCGCTGGGCTTGAATGGCGAGAAGAACCAGGGCGCGATCGAGGCGATCAAGCAGCGCGATGCCGCCGCGCAGGCCGCCACCGGCAAGCGCATCGCGCGCTGGCCCAAGGTCGATGGCGACATGCCGCAGTGGCGCCAAGCGTCGTTCGACGACAGCGACTGGGACAGCATCCCGACCAGCCAGCAATGGGAATCCAGCGGCTATGACGGCATGGACGGCATCGCCTGGTATCGCACCACGGTCACCCTGAGCGCTGCCGAGGCCAAGGCCGGTATCGAACTGGGCGTGGGCCAGATCGACGACTCGGACATCACCTACGTCAATGGCCAGCAGGTCGGCACGACCGAAAAACAGTGGAACCTGCCGCGCGTCTACCAGGTGCCTGCCTCCGCCTTGCATGCAGGCGTCAACCACATCGCGGTGCGGGTGGAAGATCTCAGTGGCGGCGGCGGCATGCATGGCCCGGACGCGCAGCGCTTCGTACAGACCGGCGCCGGTGCCAAGCGCGCGTTGGGCGGCTGGAAGTTCCGTCCCGCCGCCGTGCGCGTGTCGCTGGCCGACAACAAGAATCAGCTGCCCACGCTGCTGTACAACCAGATGATCCATCCGCTGCAGCCGTTCCCGGTCAAGGGCGTGATCTGGTACCAGGGCGAGACCAATGCCAGTGAGGCCGGCGCGGTGAAATACCGCGAGCAGTTCGCCGCGATGATCCAGCAATGGCGCGCCGAGCGCGGCGCGAAAACGCTGCCGTTCCTGTGGGTGCAGCTGGCCAACTTCAAGGCCGGTGGCGACAGGGGCGAGCTGAGCCCGTGGGCGCTGTTGCGCGAGTCGCAGTCCAAGACGCTGGCGCTGCCGGCAACCGGGCAGGCGGTGATCATCGATATCGGCAACCCCACCGATATCCATCCCACCAACAAGCGCGATGTCGGCCATCGACTTGCGATTGCTGCACGTCATGTGGCGTACGGCGAAACGCTGGTGTACAGCGCGCCGGTGTTCAAGCAGGCGCGCTTTGACCAGGGCCAGGCCGTGCTGCGCTTCGATCTGCAGGGCAGTGCCTTGCAGGTGCGAAATGGTGGCGACGTGCAGGGCTTCCGCGTCGCCGGTGCCGACAAACACTTCCATCCGGCCACCGCGCGCATCGACGGCGATCGGGTGATCGTGCGCAGCGACGCGGTGGCTGCACCGGTCGCGGTGCGTTACGGCTGGAGCGAAAACCCGGAAGACGCCAACCTGGTCAATCGCGAACACCTTCCTGTTTCCCCCTTCCGCACCGATACCTGGTGACACGGAGTCTTATGTCCATGCATTCCCCCGTTGCACGTGTGATTACTCCTTCCACTACACGCCGCTCCCTGCGTCCGCTGCTGCTGTCCGCGCTGACGCTGGCACTGGCTGCGTGCCAATCCGGCGAGCAGGACGACAAAGCCAAGCCGGCCGCAGTCGCACCGACTGCCGGCACCGCAGCGACCGCACCTGCCACGGCAGCGGCGCCGGCTGCGCAGACGCCGATGCCGCAGTTCGTCAGCAAGGACGGCAAGCACGCGTTGATGGTCGATGGGGCGCCGTTCCTGATCCTGGGCGCGCAGGTCAACAACTCCAGCAACTATCCCGGCGTGATGGACAAGGTGTGGCCGGCGATGCAGGTGCTGGGTACCAACACCGTGCAGGTGCCGATCGCCTGGGAGCAGGTCGAGCCGGAAGAAGGCAAGTTCGATTTCTCCTTCGTCGATACGCTGCTCACGCAAGCGCGCGAGCACAAGGTGCGGTTGGTGCTGCTGTGGTTTGCGACCTGGAAGAACAACGGCCCGGCGTACACGCCGCACTGGGTCAAGACCGACAACCAGCGCTTCCCGCGCGTGGTGACGCGCGAGGGCAAGGCGATCGGGTCGCTGTCGCCGCATGCGCAGGCCACCCTGGATGCCGACCGCAAGGCCTTCGTGGCCTTCATGCAGCATCTGAAGCAGGTCGATCCGCAGCACACCGTGATCATGATCCAGCCCGAGAACGAGCCGGGCACCTACGGCAGCGTGCGCGACTTCTCGCCGATGGCGCAGAAGCTGTTCGACGGCCCGGTGCCGGACGCACTGCTCAAGCGCCTGAACAAGCAGCCGGGCAGCTGGGCACAGGTGTTCGGTGCCGATGCGGACGAGATCTTCCATGCCTGGTCGATCGGTCGCTATATCGACCAGGTGGCCGAGGCCGGCAAGGCCGAATACCCGCTGCCGATGTACGTCAATGCCGCGCTGCGCGGCCCGTTCAATCCCGGCCAGCCCGGCCAGTACGCCAGCGGCGGCCCCACCGACAACGTGCTGGACGTGTGGAAGGCGGCCGGCCCGCATATCGACCTGCTCGCGCCGGATATCTACATGCCCGAGTACCGCACCTACACCACGGTGCTGGAACGCTACGCCCGCCCGGACAATGCGCTGTTCGTCGCTGAAACCGGCAACCGCCCCGAATACGCACGTTACCTGTTCCCCGCGCTGGGCCACGACGGCATCGGCTGGTCGGCGTTCGGCATGGATTACACGCGCTATTCCAACTACCCGTTGGGTGCCAAGCACGTCAACGAAGAAACCCTGGCGCCGTTCGCGCTGGGCTTTGACCTGGTCAAGCGCGGCATGCGGCCGTTCGCCAAGGCCGCCTCCGAAGGCAAGCTGCACGGCACCGCCGAAGAACCCGGCCAGGCGGTGCAGGAGCTGAAGCTCAACGACCGCTGGAGCGCCACCATTACTTACGGCGTGCCGCAGTTCTGGTTCAAGGGCGAGCCGCCGGGCAACCCGGAGCCGATCGGTGCTGCGCTGATCGCCGAGTTGGGTCCGGACGAATTCCTGGTCACCGGCTATCACGTGCGCGTGACCCTGCATCCGGCCAGCGAGGCGACCGCCAACATGCTCTACGACCGCGTCGAGGAAGGCGTCTACGAAGGCAGCGACTGGAAGTTCGAGCGCAACTGGAATGGCGACCAGACCGATTACGGTGTCAATTTCTCCAGCGCGCCGCAGCTGCTGAAGATCAAGCTGGCCACCTACAAATAAGCCTGCTCGGCCGCGTGCTGCACAGCCCCACCGCCGCGCAGCACGCGGTCCGCCAGGCTGAATCCAATGAACCATGCGCTGCCGCCCCCGCGGCACCGTTTCGTAATTCCAAGGGAGTGAACATGCAAACCATCAACCGTTCCGCCGGCCATGCGCCTGCCACCCGACGTACACCGCTTGCCCAGTGCCTGGCGTTGTCGCTGGCCTTGCTGGCCAATGCCGCGCACGCGCAGGAAGTGCGCAAGGCCGCCGACGGCGTCACCGTGGTGCCGAGCGCCAAGGGCGCCGCACCGGTACGTCTGCAGGTCGTCGACGCCGGCATCATCCGCGTCAGTGCCGACCCGGATGGCGACTTCGCGCGCAGCCCCAGCCTGATGCGCGTGCCAGTGCAGGGCGATGGCAGCTTCCAGCTGGCCGAGCAGGGCGACAGCGTGCAGCTGAAGACCGGCAAGGTCACCGCCACCGTCTCCACCGTCGATGGCCACGTCAGCTTTGCCGATGCCAATGGCAGGCCGGTGTTGTCGGAAGTGGCCGGCGGGCGCAGCTTTGCCCCGCTGAAGGTGGAAGGCAAGCAATACCTGACCGTGCGTCAGCGTTTCCAGTCGCCCGACGACGAAGCGCTGTACGGCTTCGGCCAGCACCAGCAGGGCTGGATGAACCAGAAGGGCCGCAACGTCGAGCTGCAGCAGAACAACATCGACATGGCGGTGCCGTACCTGGTGTCCAGCCGCAACTACGGCCTGCTGTGGGACAACAACTCGATCAGTCGCCTGGGCGACCCGCGTGGCCTGCAGCCGCTGCCCAAGACGCTGAAGTTGTACGACGCCAAGGGCAGGGCCGGTGCGCTGACCGCGCGTTATGCGATCGATGGCAAGCAGATCGTCGAACGTCGCGAGAGCGAGGTGAACTACCAGTACCTCAGCGACTTGACCAAGTATCCGAAGAAGGCGATCACCAAGGACAAGAACAGCCGCATGCAGGTCACCTGGGAGGGGCAGATCGAAGCACTCACCGGTGGCGAGCACACCTTCTCGCTGTATTCGAGCGAGTACGCCAAGCTGTACGTGGACGGCAAGCTGATCGTCGATCGCTGGCGCCAGAACTGGAACCCGTGGAATCACGAGTTCAAGCTGGCGCTGGAGCCGGGCACGCGCCACACCGTCAAGGTCGAGTGGGACCTGATCGACCCCAGCTACATCGCGCTGCTGCATCGCGACCCGCTGCCGGCCGCCGAAGCGAAGGACCTGTCGCTGTGGTCCGAAGCCGGCCAGATGATCGACTACTACTTCGTCTCGGCCGATTCGTACGACCAGGCCGTGGCCGGCTATCGCGAACTCACCGGCAAGTCGGTGATGCTGCCCAAGTGGGCGTATGGCTTCTGGCAGAGCCGCGAGCGTTACAAGAGCCAGGACGAGCTGGTCGGCGCGGTGGCCGAATACCGCAAGCGCAAGCTGTCGCTGGACAACATCGTGCTCGACTGGTCGTACTGGCCCGAGAATGCCTGGGGCTCGCACGATTTCGACCCGCAGCACTTCCCCGATCCGGACGGCATGGTCAAGGCCGTGCATGACATGCATGCGCAGATCATGATTTCGATCTGGCCCAAGTTCTATCCCACCACCGCCAACTACAAGGAACTGGACGCTGCCGGTTTCATGTACAAGCGCAATGTCGAAGTCGGTGAGCTGGACTGGATCGGCAAGGGCTACAAGAACTCGTTCTACGACCCGTACTCGGAAAAGGCCCAGGCCATCTTCTGGCGCCAGGTCAACGAAAAGCTCAACAGCAAGGGTTTCGATGCCTGGTGGATGGACGCCGACGAACCGGACGTGCATTCCAACCTGGACATCGGCGAGCGCAAGGCACGCACCACCCCCAATGCGCTGGGCTCGTCCACCGAGTACTTCAATTCCTACCCGCTGCCGCACACCCATGGCGTGTACGTGGGCGACCGCGCGGCCGACGACAAGCGCGTGTTCATCCTCTCGCGCAAGGGCTATGCCGGCACCCAGCGCAATGCAGTGGCGGTGTGGAGCGGCGACATCGTCTCGCGTTGGGACGACATGCGCGACCAGATCTCCGGGGGCGTCAACATGGCGCTGTCGGGCCTGCCCAACTGGACCTTCGACATCGGCGGTTTTGCGGTGGAGAAGCGCTACGAGAACCAGGACCCGGCGCATCTGCCGGAATGGCGTGAGCTCAACACGCGCTGGTTCCAGTTCGGTGCGTTCGTGCCGATCTTCCGCTCGCACGGCCAGTTCCCGTATCGCGAAATCTGGAACATCGCCCCGGAAGGCACGCCGTTCTACGAGAGCATGGCGTACTACAACCGCCTGCGTTACGCGTTGCTGCCGTACATCTACAGCCTGGCCGGCGATACCTATCAGCGCGATGGCGTGATCATGCGCGGCATGATGATGGACTTCCCGAACGATCCCAAGGTCCGCGACATCAACGACCAGTACCTGTTCGGCCCGGCGTTCCTGGTCGCACCGGTGACCCGCTTCGGCGCCACCTCGCGGCAGGTGTATCTGCCGGCCGGCAGCAGCTGGCTGGATTTCGCCACCGGCAAGCGCTACGAGGGCGGCCAGAGCATCGAGGCGGCCGCGCCGATCGAGCGCATGCCGTTGTTCGTGCGCGCAGGCTCCATCGTGCCGACCGGCCCGGTGCAGGAATACGTGGATCAGAAGCCGGATGCGCCGCTCACCGTGGTGGTCTACACCGGCGCCGATGGCCAGTTCTCGCTGTATGAGGACGACGGCAAGGGCTACGGCTACGAGAAGGGCGAGTTCAGCCGCATCCCGTTGGTCTGGAACCAGGCCAAGGGCGAGCTGAGCATCGGCAAGCGCGAGGGCAGCTGGACCGGCATGCAGGCCAAGCGCACCATCAACGTGCGCTTCGTCGATGGCCCGCGCGACGACGCCGGTGCGCTCGAGCCCAAGACCGATACCAGCATCCAGTACGACGGCAAGCCGGTCAGCGTGTTGCAGCGCAAGATTGCGTCCGGCAAAGCGCGTCGTCGATGATCGCAGGCTGTCTTCAGTCGATGAGCAAGCAGATGCCGGAACGCCGCAAGGCAGTCGCGGGCGGTTCCGGTGAGGCAGCACGGCGGTGGCCGTGCTGACCCGTCGCGAACTGTGTAAGGCAACCGGGGCCGCGATTGCGGTCCTGGGCGCTGCACCGGTTGCCGTGCAGGCTGCCGCATCGTCCAGACACGCCGCGTTGCCGGCCGCGGCGCCCGCCGATGCCTTGCAGCTGTGGTACCGCGAACCGGCCAACGAGTGGGTGCAGGCGCTGCCGGTCGGCAATGGCCGGCTGGGCGCGATGGTGTGGGGCGGCATTGCCCACGAGCGCCTGCAACTCAACGAGGACACGCTGTACGCAGGCGGCCCGTACGACGCCACCAGCCCCGACGCGCTGGCGGCCCTGCCACAGGTGCGCGCGCTGGTGTTTGCCGGGCGCTATGCCGAGGCCGAGACACTGGCCGACGCCAAGCTGCTCTCGCGTCCGCTCAAGCAGATGCCGTATCAACCGCTGGGCGATCTGCTGCTGGACTTCGATCGTGCCGACGGCATCAGCGAGTATCGCCGCCAGCTCGATCTGGATACTGGCGTGGCCACCACCACCTTCCGCTCCGGCGGCGCGGTGCACACGCGCGAGGTGTTCGTGTCGGCGCAGTCGCAATGCATCGTGGTGCGCCTGTCCTGCGATCGGCCACGCGCAATTTCCCTGCGCGTGGGCATCGACAGCCCGCAGACCGGCGAGGTCATGGTGGAGCAGGGCGGGTTGCTGTTCAGCGGTCGCAACGGCAGTTTCGCCGGCATCGAGGGCAAGCTGCGTTTTGCCTTGCGCGTGCTGCCGCAGGTCAGCGGCGGCACGCTCAGTGGCCTGCGCGACCGTCTGCGCATCGAAGCGGCCGATGAAGTGGTGCTGCTGCTCACCGCCGCCACCAGCTACCAACGCTACGACGCTGTCGATGGCGACCCGCTCGCCTTGACCGCCGCAAGCATGCAGAGGGCGGGCAAACTGGATTACGCCGCATTGCTGCGTGCGCATCTGGCCGATCACCAGCGGCTGTTCCGGCGCGTGGCGATCGACCTGGGCAGCAGCGACGCGGCCAAGCTGCCCACCGACGAACGCGTGCAGCGTTTTGCGCAGGGCAACGACCCGGCACTGGCTGCGCTGTATCACCAGTTCGGCCGTTACCTGCTGATCTGCAGCTCGCGGCCCGGCACCCAGCCGGCCAATCTGCAGGGCATCTGGAACGACCTGATGCAGCCGCCGTGGGAAAGCAAGTACACCATCAACATCAACACCGAGATGAACTACTGGCCCAGCGAGGCCAATGCGCTGCACGAGTGCGTCGAACCGCTGGAAGCCATGCTGTTCGATCTGGCCAAAACCGGCGCGCACACCGCACGCGCGATGTACGACGCACCGGGTTGGGTGGTGCACAACAACACCGATCTGTGGCGCCAGGCCGGGCCGATCGATGGCGCCAAGTGGAGCCTGTGGCCGATGGGCGGCGTCTGGCTGCTGCAACAGCTATGGGACCGCTGGGATTACGGCCGCGACCGTGCCTATCTGGGCAGGATCTATCCCCTGTTCAAGGGCGCGGCGGAGTTCTTCGTCGCCACGCTGGTCAAGGATCCGCAGACCGGCGCGATGGTGACCAACCCCTCGATGTCGCCGGAAAACCAGCATCCGTTCAACGCCGCTCTGTGTGCCGGCCCCACGATGGATGCGCAGCTGCTGCGCGATCTGTTCGCCCAATGCATCGCGATGAGCAAGCTGCTCAAGGTCGACGCTGCCTTTGCGCAACGCCTGGGTGAATTGCGCGAGCAATTGCCGCCCAACCGCATCGGCAAGGCAGGGCAATTGCAGGAGTGGCAGCAGGACTGGGACATGCAGGCGCCGGAGATCCATCACCGCCACGTCTCGCATCTGTACGCGCTGCATCCATCCAGCCAGATCAATCTGCGCGATACGCCCGAGCTAGCGGCTGCCGCAAGGCGCACGCTGGAAACCCGTGGCGACAACACCACCGGCTGGGGCATCGGCTGGCGGCTGAACCTGTGGGCGCGGCTGGCCGATGGCGAGCATGCCTACCGCATCCTGCAACTGCTGATCTCGCCCGAACGCACCTACCCGAATCTGTTCGACGCGCATCCGCCGTTCCAGATCGACGGCAACTTCGGCGGCACCGCCGGCATCACCGAAATGCTGCTGCAAAGCTGGGGCGGCAGCGTGTTCCTGCTGCCCGCCCTGCCCAAGGCCTGGCCGCGCGGCAGTGTGCGGGGCTTGCGCGTGCGCGGCGGCGCCAGCGTGGATCTGCACTGGGACGGCGGCCGCCTGCAGCAGGCCCGCGTGCACAGCGATCGTGGCGGGCGCTATCAACTGTCTTACGCAGGGCAGACCCTGGACCTGGAACTGGGCGCCGGTCGCACCCAGCAGGTGGGCCTCAACAACAACCGATTGGTGATGCAATGAGCTTGTACGTAGGACTGGATGTGGGCACGCAGAGCGTCAAGCTGGTCGCCTACGATCCGCAGGAGCGCGCCGTGGTCGCCACGATCGCCGCGCCGATGGAGCTGATCAGCCGTGACGATGGCACCCGTGAGCAGCAGGCGCAGTGGTGGATCGACGGCATCGTGCATTGCTTCGCCCAGCTCGATGGCGAGCAGCGTGCACGGGTGCGCGGTATTTCGGTCTCCGGCCAGCAGCACGGCTTCGTGCCGGTGGCCGCCGATGGCAGCGTCACCGCACCGGTGAAGCTGTGGTGTGACACCAGCACCGCGCTGGAATGCGACGAAATCATGGACGCGGTGGGTGGTGCGGCAGGCAGTGTGGCCGCCGCCGGCAACCCGATCATGGCCGGCTACACCGCCTCCAAATTGCCGTGGACGCGCAAGCATCGTCCCGAGGCGTACGCAGCGATGACCACGGTGATGCTGCCGCACGACTACGTGAACTTCTGGCTCACCGGCGAGCGCTTTGCCGAAGTCGGCGATGCCTCCGGCACCGGCTGGCTGGACGTGCGCACACGGCAGTGGTCCGAACGCATGCTCGGCGCGGTGGACGCACAGCGCGACCTGCGCGATGCATTGCCGCCGCTGGTGGAGACCGGCGCGGTCTATGCCTTGTCCAACGCAGCCGCCGACGCATTGAACCTGCCGGCCGGCGTGCGTGTCACCACCGGCGGCGGCGACAACATGATGGCCGCGATCGGCACCGGCAACGTGGTGCCCGGTCGCCTGACCATGAGCCTGGGCACCTCGGGCACCTTGTTCGCCTACGCCGATCACCCGGTGGTGGACGAGGACGCACGCTGGGCCGCGTTCTGTTCGTCCAGCGGCGGCTGGCTGCCGCTGATCTGCACCATGAACTGCACCGTCGCCACCGAGGCGGTGATGCGCATGTTCTCGATCACCCGCGAGCAGACCGAGGCCTTGATCGCCAGCACCACGCCGGGCGCCGATGGCCTGGTGCTGCTGCCGTTCTTCA
Organism: Xanthomonas sp. BRIP62409; assembly: GCF_003992965.1. Classification (NCBI taxonomy): domain Bacteria; kingdom Pseudomonadati; phylum Pseudomonadota; class Gammaproteobacteria; order Lysobacterales; family Lysobacteraceae; genus Xanthomonas; species Xanthomonas sp. BRIP62409. The sequence goes on from NZ_QEZJ01000014.1 coordinate 72,501, forward strand.
ACGGCGAGCGCACGCCCAATTTGCCGGACGCCCGCGGCTGCCTGTTCGGCATGGACCTGCACAACACCACCGCCGCGCATTTCTATCGCGCCGCGATGGAAGGGGCGACCTACAGCCTGCGCAACGGCTTCGATGCCTTTGTCGCGGCGGGTCTGCAGTTCGACACCATCCTGCTCACCGGCGGCGGAAGCAAGAGCGCGCAATGGCGGCAGATGGTGGCCGATATCTTCAACCTGCAGGTCGTGGTGCCGACCCAGCCCGAAGGCGCTGCCTTCGGTGCCGCATTGCAGGCCCTGTGGGCCTGCGATCGCGACGACGGCGGTGCGGACGCATTGTCGGATGTGGTGCTGGAGCATCTGCAGATCGACCAAGACCTGTCGGCGCGCCCGGATCCGCAGCGTGTGGCCCAGTACCAGCAGCACTACCAGAGCTTCCTCAAGCACCTGCAGGTGGTCAGCCCGCTCTACGCCGGCTGATCGACCCGCTTTCTACGACTCCCCCAGCAGCAAGGACATTCCACCCCATGAGCAACACCGTCTACATCGGCGCCAAAGAATATTTCCCCGGTATCGGCAAGATCGGCTTCGAAGGCCGCGACTCGGACAACCCGCTGGCCTTCAAGGTCTACGACGCCAACAAGCAGATCGGCGACAAGACCATGGCCGAGCACCTGCGCTTTGCCGTGGCCTACTGGCACAGCTTCTGCGGCAATGGCGCCGATCCGTTCGGCCCGGGCACGCGCGCATACCCGTGGGATATCGGCAACACCGCGTTGGACCGTGCCGAAGCCAAGGCCGATGCCGCGTTCGAATTCTTCACCAAGCTCGGCGTGCCGTATTACTGCTTCCACGACATCGACCTGTCGCCCGATGCCGACGACATCGGTGAGTACGAGCGCAACCTCAAACACATGGTCGGCATCGCCAAGCAGCGCCAGGCCGACACCGGCGTCAAGCTGCTGTGGGGCACCGCCAACCTGTTCTCGCACCCGCGCTACATGAACGGCGCATCGACCAACCCGGACTTCAACGTGGTGGCGCGTGCGGCGGTGCAGGTCAAGGCCGCGATCGATGCCACCGTCGAGCTGGGTGGCGAGAACTACGTGTTCTGGGGCGGCCGCGAGGGCTATGCCTGCCTGCACAACACGCAGATGAAGCGCGAGCAGGACAACATGGCGCGCTTTCTGACCCTGGCACGCGACTACGGCCGTGCGATCGGCTTCCAAGGCAACTTCCTGATCGAGCCCAAGCCGATGGAGCCGATGAAGCACCAGTACGACTTCGACAGCGCCACGGTGATCGGCTTCCTGCGCCAGCACGGCCTGGACCAGGACTTCAAGCTCAATATCGAAGCCAACCACGCCACGCTGTCGGGCCACAGCTTCGAGCACGACCTGCAGGTGGCAGCCGATGCAGGCCTGCTCGGCAGCATCGATGCCAACCGCGGCAACCCGCAGAACGGCTGGGATACCGACCAGTTCCCGACCGACCTGTACGACACCGTCGGCGCGATGCTGGTGGTGCTGCGCCAGGGCGGGCTGGCACCGGGCGGGCTGAATTTCGATGCCAAGGTGCGCCGCGAGTCGTCCGACCCGCAGGACCTGTTCCTGGCGCATATCGGCGGCATGGACGCGTTTGCACGCGGGCTGGAAGTGGCCAATGCGCTGCTGACGTCCTCGCCGCTGGAGCAGTGGCGCGCCGAGCGTTACGCCAGCTTCGACAGCGGTGCCGGCGCGGAGTTTGCCAACGGCAGCAGCACGCTGGTGGATCTGGCCCAGTACGCGGCCGGCAACGAACCCAAGCAACTCAGCGGCCGCCAGGAAGCCTACGAGAACCTGATCAATCAATATCTGACGCGTTGATGTCCCGTGGCCGGCGGCGCAGTGCGCGTCGCCGGCCGATGTCGGCCGCCCCCGTGGCCGCTCCTTTGCATGCTTCCAGGTGAACCCATGTCCAGTGTCTCCATAGACGGCGCCCCCGATGCCGGCGAGAACACCCGTTTCATCGTCCTGATCAGTTGCGTAGCCACGATCGGCGGTTTTTTGTTCGGTTTCGATAGCGGCGTGATCAACGGCACTGTCGATGGCCTGAAGCAGACCTTCAATTCCAGCGCCGCCGAGACCGGGTTCGAAGTCGCCTCGATGCTGCTGGGTTGCGCCATTGGCGCCTTCTTCGCCGGCCGTCTGGCCGACCGCTGGGGTCGCCGCGCGGTCCTGATCATTTCTGCGGCACTGTTCCTGCTCTCGGCCATTGGCGCCGGTGCCTCGCACAGTTCCGGCTTCTTCATCTTCGCCCGCGTGATGGGCGGCTTCGCGGTGGGCGCTGCCAGCGTCATCTCGCCGGCCTACATCGCCGAGGTGGCCTCCGCGCGCTATCGCGGCCGGCTGGCCACGATGCAGCAGATCGCCATTATCAGCGGGCTGTTCTGCGCGTTCCTGAGCAACTACCTGCTGGCCAACGCCGCCGGTGCCTCCACCGAGCCGCTATGGGCCGGGCAGGCCGCCTGGCGCTGGATGTTCTGGATGCAGGCGGTTCCCTCGCTGCTGTTCCTGTTGCTGCTGCTGGTCATCCCGGAGAGCCCGCGCTACCTGGTGGTCAAGGGCCGCCGCGAGCAGGCGCTGGTGGTCTTGAAGCGCCTGTACGGCAACGCCGCCGCGCAGACCAAGCTGGCCGAGATCTCGGCCTCGATGTCGGCCGACCAGCACAAACCCAAGTTCTCCGACCTCATCAACAAGGCCACCGGCAGGATCCGCCCGATCGTCTGGATCGGCGTGGGCCTGGCGGTGTTCCAGCAACTGGTCGGCATCAACGTGGTGTTCTATTACGGCGCCGTGCTGTGGCAGGCGGTGGGTTTCTCCGAACAGGACGCGCTGCTGATCAACGTGCTCTCCGGCGGCCTGAGCATCGGCGCCTGCCTGGTCACGGTGATGCTGGTCGACAAGATCGGCCGCAAGCCGCTGCTGTGGATCGGCTCGGCCGGCATGGCGGTCTCGCTGGCCCTGGTGACCTATGCCTTCGCCACCGCCTCGCTGGACCCCAATGGCAAGCTCGCCATGTCCGATGCCATGGGCATGCTCGCGCTGGTGGCCGCCAACGTCTACGTGGTGTTCTTCAATGCCTCGTGGGGCCCGGTGATGTGGGTGATGCTCGGCGAGATGTTCCCCAACCAGATCCGTGGCTCGGGCCTGGCCATTGCCGGCGCCGCGCAGTGGACCTCCAACTTCGCCATCACCGTCAGCTTCCCGATCCTGCTCGGCAGCATCGGTCTGGCCGGCGCCTACGGCATCTACACCGTCGCCGCGTTCATCTCGGTGTTCTTCGTGCTCAAGTACGTCTACGAGACCAAGGGCAAGGAGCTGGAGCAGATGGAGGGCTGATCTCTCCCGTTATGCTGATATCGGCATGGATGACGAACAAGGCCGCGCACTGCGCGGCCTTGTTCGTTGACGGTCTCGCCTGGCATCTTGCCGATGTCTCGCATGCCTGCATCGCCGCAAGCGTCTCAATCGAGCTAGCTGTCATCGTTGGGCTGGATGCGGTGCATGCGCCTCCTCGCGACTGCTCGCAGCTCTGGCCTCTGCTGTGTCAGGCGACCCGATTCCCGCGTGGCCCAACGCACCAGCAAAGTGCAATGCGGGTCTTCAACGGCGATAACCGCCTTGAAGGGCACCGGCTCTTTTTGCAAATTGTGCGCCACCGCTATACTCCACCAGGCAGTTTCCCTCCAGACTAGGGCGAATCGTGGAACCAAGGAGTGGTGGTATGGCAGTAGCTAAAGAGCTTGTCAGGGGCATGCTGATCAGCGTGTGCTACTGCTTGGTGTCTCTGATCCTCTGGCGCTTCTCCATTGACCAGTGGTATTTGCCAGTTGGCTTGCGGGTCGTCACTTTGCTGTTTCGACCGTATCGCGAATGGCCGTTCCTGTTAGCAGGAGACGCTGCGGCCATGTTGGTCTTGCGTATTCCGCTGGGCGAGCTGCAGGGGTTCAACCCGCTATGGGCTTACCTGAGTCCGTTCTTGCATGTTCCCTTGATTGCCAGCGGTGTTTTCCTGCTTCGTTACTATGTCCCTAATATTGTCAAGAAGCAGCACTGGCTTATTCCTGCCGCACTTGCGCTAGGGCTTTGGAATGCAGTCTGCAGTATGTTGTTAAATGAAACGCTTGGTGGTCCACCGATTTATCCTGTGATTGATCTGCTGCTGCTCTACTGTTCGGGTAGCTATCTTGGAATACTGATTTTGCTACTTCCCACGATGTTGTGGACCAGTTGGAATGACGGGCCAGTGCATTCCAGTCTGCCAAGAGATCTTGCTGTTGCGGTTGTTTTCATTCTAGGACTGTTCTTCAGCCTGGGTGTCTGGAGTAACCCATCGATTCGAAACATTTTGATGATCGCGATGCTTGTGCCAATGATCGTCATGACCTTCAGGCACGGATGGAAAGGTATCGCATTGGGGTCGCTACTTGCTAGCTTTGGGCTTGAGTTCTCTCTTCCCAGGGTCTATCAGGCGGGCTTCTTCGATCAGCATGTTTTCAATATTCAATTGCTCTATGGAGCCATGACAACTGCTCTCTTTATTTTTAACGCTCGCCTGCGTGAGTCTGCTCGCAATAATGTTTCGAATCGGGCAAAGGATGATGCCTTTCTATTCGCTCGCGCGAGCTATTCCAGTGCAGAACGTCTGTTGCGCAACCGCGTACTTGAATATTCTGATATCAATGTGCAGATCAACAGGATGCGCAAAGATGTCGTGGCTGATTTGAGGGCGAAAGGGCAGCACGCGATTGCAATGGAGATGACACGGGTTGGTGTGCTTGAGTCGCAGTTATTGCAGCAATATGTGGCCGCACTTTATCCTTTGGAAATCGAGACGCATGGGCTCTATCAAGCGTTGCGTTCGCCAGCACTTGAGCGTTTTTGTCAATCTCGGTTTCAACACGTGTTTCGCGGAGATTGCAAGAATCTGTCGTTGGCGCTACAGCTGAGCGCGTATCGCAGTGTGCTCAACTGTGTCGAGATCTTGCCGTCAGCAAGCAGGCATTTCATCCAGGCGCGTGCGTGGACAGGCAAAGGGGCTAGGGGGGTTGCGGTGCGTGTTATTGCGGATTCTTCGTCAGCTGAGCCGGCTGGACGCTACTCAGACGATGTCGAAGCCGAACTGGATGCACGATTGAAGGCGCATGGCGGCATGCTTCGCCGCCGCCATGCGTTGGTTGTGACATTCCTTGTTGCTGAGCCTGATTCCGTGGAGGTCAGGGGGAGACTATCCACTGGTCCCCAGCTGCTTCACGCCGGGTTAGTACCTTGAAGTTCCTTGTTTGATAGACGAGTCGCGCTTGATCGCGTTGGGTTACATCAAGTGTTGCCGGGTCATTTGAGCGCGTGCTTGCAGAAATCTTGTTTGCTGAAGGCAACACGACGCGCTCTACGTCCTTGCCCATTGGCAACGTCCAGAGGGCGTTGTCCACTCTCGCAACTACCGCGCGGACCACGCCGGTGACATCGTTGATTTGCAAGTAGGTGACTCCGTCGCGATGCAGTTCATATATGGCGAGCGATGGGTCAATGGCCAGGTTGGCGGCTTTGGGGTTGCTATCGCCAAGTCCTGTCATTGCATGCGCACCGATACCACCGCTAGAGGGGCAGCATTGAGCCATTGCCGCGCTCGAAGCGAAGAGTCCGACGATTAAACAAAAAGCCATAGGCCAGGTTTTTGCGTTCTTCATGATTTTGCCTTCCCCCTGCATGGGGCAACTCCGCCTGCGATTCAGGCGCTTATACGTTACGTGTTGAATGGCAGATTTTGTTGATTGTTTGTCGCAGAAAATCGCTGCGGCATACCGTCCGCCGATCAGCGAGGAACAGTCAACCGCATCCGCCGTTACCTGGACCTATCCGGTCAGGCGTGATGTGCAGCGCTGGAGCGCGCGTGCTATTTAGCGGCTCGGCTTGAGTTCGCCATCAGCACGCGCAAACCATCCAGTCACCCGCCGGTAATGACGTTCGCCCCAGCGGCGCAGGAATTGCTGGGTGTGGTGGTCGCCGAGGTCGTGCAGGCTCGCGAGACGTCGGGCGATGAAGGAGGCGGTCAGTGGCTGGCCGCAGTCGACCTCGATGCAGTGGCGCCAGGCGGTATAGCTGTCGGGGATGACGGGGGACATCGTGGCTCTTCGGCAAGAGTGAACGTGAGGGTGTAGGCGGGACACAACAGGCTTGCTTTTGCGCGGTAAATGTTACTTTATAACACTTCGTTCCGTCGTTCGTCTGGTCACATCGTGTCGCGCCCCTTACCAAAGAGCGTTGTTTGCCTGGCCACCATGCCGAACCTTCCATACTCGAATCGGCTCGGTGGCCGCGTCGATCCTCCGGAACCGGCCCGATGAGGCGGCGGCAGGTGTTGCGCACCGTCGGCGCAGCCTTGGTGCTGTCGCCGGGCCTTGCCCATGCGCAGTCGCTCCCGGCGCTGCGCAGCTGCAACCTGCAGCGCCAGGGTAGGGAACTGCAGCTTCGACTTGCATTGAGTACGCAGGTCGCCTACCGCAGCTTCAGCCTGTCCAATCCAGCGCGCTTGGTCATCGACTTGCCGGGCGTTTCGACACAGCCACCGCAGGTCGATCCATTGCCTGGCGGTCTCGCAGTCGTTGCCATCCGTAGCGGCCCGCATGGCGATGGGCTGCGCGTGGTGCTCGATCTGGTGCAGCCGCTGACAGCCACGGCGCGCTGGGAGGATGGTGCGCTGGTGCTCGATCTTGCTGCTGTGTCCGGTACTGCGTCGTTGTCCGCAGCCGATCCGACCGAGCCGGCCGTTGCGGCGGCTGCGCCCACGCGCTCCCGCCTGCATCCCTACGTGGTCGCCATCGACGCCGGTCATGGCGGCAAGGATCCCGGCGCGGTCAGTGCCGATGCGCGCTACGAAAAGCATGTGGCCATGGCGGTCGCGGGGCGGCTGCACCAGCGCCTGGCGGCCGACTCGCGTTACCGGCCGACCATGATCCGCAGCGACGATCGCTTCGTGGCGTTGCACGAGCGGGTGTTGATCGCCCATCGCCGCAATGCCGATCTGTTCGTGTCCATCCATGCCGATGCTGCGCCCAGCAGCCAGGCGCGCGGTGCTTCGGTGTTTGCGTTGTCGCAGAACGGCGCCAGCTCGGTATTGGCGCGCTGGATCGCCGACAGCGAAAACGCCGCCGACCAGATGGGCGACAGCGCGCGCCGTTTGCGGGTGCCCGGCAACCCGGTGTTGTCGCAAGTGCTGGCCGACCTTTCGCTGAGCGGCACCATCGCCAGCAGCGTGGCGTTCGGCAAGTTGATGCTCGGGCGGCTGCAGCAGGTGACGCGGCTGCATCAGGACGAGGTCGGGCAGGCCGGCTTTGCCGTGTTGAAGTCGCCGGATATTCCGTCGTTGCTGGTGGAAACCGGCTTCATGAGCAATCGCGACGATTGCCGGCGGCTGTGTGGCGATACGCATCAGGACGAACTGGCGCAAACGCTGCACGCCGGTATCGACGATTACTTCCAGATGTTCCCCGGTCGCGCCTGAGGCGCGATTCCCCCATCTCCTTCAACGAGCTTTCGATGTCCACCACGCTTCCCGATGTTGCCGTTACCGAACCGTCCACAGCGAGTGCGCCGCTGCGCTGGGTCGGCATGCAGGACATCGCCGTGCCGGTGCGCCTGGACGATGTCGAACCCGGCGGCAGCGTGGCGGCGCGTGCCGGCGTGCAGGTGGATCTGCCGCGCCCGGAACTCAAGGGCATCCATATGTCGCGCTTGTATCGCTTGCTGGATCGGCATCTGGAGCAGCCGGTGTCGCCGGCGATGGTGTCGCAGCTGCTGCAGGCGCTGATCGACAGTCATGCCGATTGCGGCAGCCGGGCGGCGCGGCTGACGCTGAGCTTTGAGCTGATGGTGCGGGTGCTGGCGCTGCGCAGCGAAGGACTGAGCGGCTGGCGCGCCTATCCGGTGCGCATCGATGCCCAGTCAAGTGCAGGCCGCACCCGGATCCAGTTGCAGGTCGAGGTGCTGTACGCCTCCACCTGTCCCTGTTCGGCGGCCTTGTCGCGCCAGTTGCTGAGCGGTGCGTTCTTGCAGCAACACGCAAGGCGCGATGCGTTGCCGGTCGAAGAGGTGGCGCAGTGGCTGCAACAGCACGGTTCGTACGCCACGCCGCACAGCCAGCGCAGCGTGGCGCAAATACGCGTGGAGCTGGGCGCGAGCTTGCCGCGTTTCGGTATCCGCGCGCTGGTCGGCCTGTGCGAGCAGGCGCTGGCGACGCCGGTACAGGCGGCGGTACGGCGTGTCGACGAGCAGGCGTTCGCCCGCTTGAATGGCGCCAACCTGATGTATGTCGAAGATGCCGCGCGGCGGTTGCGCAAGGTGCTGGCCGAGCACCATGCCGTTTTCCATGTGGCGGTGCGCCACCTGGAAAGTCTGCATGCCCACGACGCCGTCGCCGAAACCGACAGTGATGCCGGCATTTTTCATCCATTGGCCGAGTGAGGCGTTGCCATGCACTGCAAACATCCACGTCGATCTGCAATCGCTGCGCGCAAGTACGAGGGCGATCGCACGTGGCGCCGATGCGGACGCATTGTCGCGCAGGTCCATGTCCTGATCGGGCCGTACGTGATGTTTGTCGCGGGGTGATCGGCATCGGCCAGGCCGATGCGCCGCCCTCGCGTGGCAGCACATGCAGCCGCAGGCGTGGAGCGGGCGGCCGACTGCGCGGCTTGGTGCACGGGTGTTTGGCCCGCAACCGGCCTCAGCCAGTCGGCCCCCGGTGCATCGGATCGACGCAGTCGCCAAGGGCAACATGTTCGCCCGGGCGGGGAACGGGATCATCGCGCGCTGCCCGGCCAGCGGCAGTCACCGATGCCCGAAAACGCAAAAGCCCCGCAATGCGGGGCCTTGGCGTGTTCTGCAGCCAGACGACGGTGGTGCTCCCTAGGGGACTCGAACCCCTGTTTTAGCCTTGAGAGGGCCACGTCCTAACCATTAGACGAAGGGAGCGTTTGGTGCGTCTTGTGCAGCGCGCTAGTATAGTGCGCTCAAACCCGTTGGGCAATCCTGCAACACAAGACGGAAGCGCCATCATCGAATCCTCAGTTACATCTCCGTTCACGCTGCGCGTCATCCCACGCGATCAGCACACCATCTCGCGCAAGGACATCAGCCCCAACGCGTTGCGCGTGCTGTACCGCCTGCGCGAATCGGGCTTTGGTGCCTACCTGGTCGGCGGCGCGGTCCGCGACTTGCTGGTCGGCGGCCATCCCAAGGATTTCGACGTGGCCACCAGTGCCACGCCGGAAGAAGTCAAAGCGCTGTTCCGCAACTGTCGCCTGATCGGCCGCCGCTTTCGCCTGGCGCATGTGGTGTTCGGTCGCGAGATCATCGAAGTGGCCACGTTCCGCGCCAACATCGACGATGGCAGCGGCGACCGCGAACTGGATAACGGCCGCCTGGTGCGCGACAACGTCTACGGCACCATCGAAGACGATGCGATCCGTCGCGACTTCACCTGCAACGCCCTGTACTACGCGATCGAGGATTTCTCGGTACGCGATTACTGCGGCGGCTTCGAAGACGTGCAGGCGCGCCTGATGAAGCTGATCGGCGACCCGGAGCTGCGCTACCAGGAAGATCCGGTGCGCATGCTGCGCGCGGTGCGTCTGGCGGCCAAGTTGAACTTCGACATCGAAGCCGGCACCGCAGAACCCATCCCGCGCCTGGCCGGTCTGTTGTCCGAAGCGGCGCCAGCGCGCTTGTTCGAAGAGATTCTCAAGCTGTTCCTGTCCGGGCACGGCGTGGCCAGTTTCGAAGGCCTGGAGCGTTACGGCCTGCTTGGTGCGCTGTTCCCGGAAAGTGCGGCGGCTCTGAAATCCAACCGCAGTGGCGCACTGCGCGCCATGGTGCTGGAAGGCCTACGCAACACCGATGCGCGCGTGGCCAACGACGAACCGGTGTCGCCGGCGTTCCTGTTCGCCCTGCTGCTCTGGCCGGCGTTCTGCCGCACCTTGATGGGCCTGCAGGCGCAAGGCGTGCAGCCGGAGGACGCGCAGCGTCGCGCCGCCGACCGGGTCACCCTGCATCAGCTCGAACGCGTGGCGCTGCCGCGCCGTTTCTCGCTGCCGATGCAGGAAATCTGGCTGCTGCAGACGCGGTTCTCCTCGCGCCAGCGCAAGCGCGTGTTCCGCACCTTGTCGCATCCGCGTTTCCGCGCCGCGTTCGATTTCCTGGTGTTGCGCCAGTTCGCCTCGGCCGACCATGCCGCCGATGTCGAATTCTGGCGCGAGGCACAGAAGTCCTCCGGCCAGGAACTGGTCGATGCGATCGAAACCGCGCAGGCCGATCACGCCGGCGAGGAGGATGCACCGCGCAAGCGCCGCCGTCGCCGCCGTCGCACCGGCGCGCCCGCAGGCGAATAGGGCGTGCAGACCGCCTTTGTCGGCCTGGGCGCCAACCTGGGCCTGGCCGAGGCCAGCGTGCGCGCGGCCATCGCCGCGCTGGGCGAGCTGCCGCAGTCCACGCTGATTGCCGCCTCGCGCCTGTACCGCACGCCGGCCTGGGGCCGCGAAGACCAGCCCGATTTCATCAATGCCGTGGCGCAGCTGCGCACTGCGCTGTCGCCACTGCCGCTGCTGGAGGCCCTGCTCGGCATTGAGCAGGCCTTCGGTCGGCAGCGCGTGGACAGCGAGCGCTGGGGCCCGCGCACGCTGGACCTGGATCTGCTGCTGTACGCCGACCAGGTGATCGACCTGCCGCGTTTGCAGGTACCGCACCCGCATCTGCAGGCGCGCGCCTTTGCGCTGTTGCCGCTGTCCGAGCTTGCCCCGGACGCGATCATTCCGGGCCATGGAACAGTGCGACACGCCCTGCAGGCCATCGATGCCTGTGGGCTGGAGCCGATTGGGTAGATAATGGCCGGCTTATCACCCCACGTAATGACTTCATGAGCAGCCATACCGACAGCAAGCCCTGGACCGTGCCCGCCTTGGCGCAGGCCAAGCGCGAGGGTCGAAAACTGGTCATGTTGACCGCCTACGACGCCGGTTTCGCGCGGACCTTCGATGCCAACGGCGTCGACCTGATCCTGGTCGGCGATTCGCTGGGCATGGTGGTGCAGGGGCACGATTCCACCTTGCCGGTGACCACTGCGGACATGGTCTACCACACCGCCGCGGTGGCGCGGGTGCTGGAGCAGGCACTGCTGGTGGCCGATCTGTCGTTCCAGGCCGATGCCACGCCCGAACGCGCACTGGACGCTGCCACCCGGCTGCTGCAGGCCGGCGCGGAGATGGTCAAGATCGAGGGCGCCGGGCACAAGCTCGAGGTGATCCGCTATCTGGTCGAGCGCGAGATCCCGGTCTGCTCGCACCTGGGGCTGACCCCGCAATCGGTGCTGCGGTTTGGCGGTTACTCGGTGCAGGGGCGTGGCGAAGCCGGCGAGCAGTTGCGCCGCGATGCGCAGGCCGTGGTCGATGCCGGCGCCAGCCTGGTCGTGCTGGAATGCGTACCCACGCCGATCGCCGCACAGATCAGCGCCGAGCTGCAGGTGCCCACCATCGGCATCGGCGCCGGCCCCGGCTGCGATGGCCAGGTGCTGGTGATGCACGACATGCTGGGCCTGGACAGCGGACACCGCCGTCCCAAGTTCGTCAAGGATTTCCTCGCCGAAGGCGGCTCGGTGGCGGGCGCGGTGCGCGCTTACGCGCAGGCCGTGCGCGACGGCAGCTTCCCCGATGCAGCGCACGCGTACGCCGCATGATCCAGACCCTGACCGATCTTTCCACCCTGCGCGCGCTGGTCACCGGCTGGAAGCGTGAGGGCTTGCGGGTGGCGCTGGTGCCGACCATGGGCAACCTGCACGCCGGCCACTATTCGCTGGTGATGCTGGCGCGCCAGTACGCCGATCGGGTGGTGTCGAGCGTGTTCGTCAACCCGACCCAGTTCGGCCCCAACGAAGATTTCGCGCGTTACCCGCGCACGCCGGAGGCCGACCTGCGCGGCCTGGAAGACGCCGGCTGCGATGCACTGTGGTTGCCTGACGTGGACACCATGTATCCGCTCGGCACCGCGCTGGCCACGCCGATCCACGCGCCGGGCGTCAGCGACGTGCTCGAAGGGGTGTGCCGTCCCGGGCATTTCGATGGCGTGTGCACGGTGGTGGCGCGGCTGTTCAACCAGGTGCAGCCGGACGTGGCCGCCTTCGGCAAGAAGGACTATCAGCAGCTGGCGGTGATCCGCCAGATGGTGGCCGACCTGGCGTTTCCGATCGAGATCCTGGGCGGTAGCATCGTGCGCGAGGCCGATGGCCTGGCGATGAGCTCGCGCAACCAGTATCTGACGGCCGACGAGCGCCCGCGTTCGACGCAGATCCGCAAGGTGCTGCTGCAGATGCGCGACAGCTACGCCGCCGGCACCCCGCGTGCGCAGGTCGAACAGGCCGCCACCCAGGCGCTGGAACAGGCCGGTTTCCGCGTCGATTACGCGGTGGTGCGGCTGCCTGATCTGAGCGAGCCGGGCGATGGCCATGCCGGCGCGCGCGTGGCCTTGATCGCCGCCCGCCTGGGCGCCACGCGGCTGATCGACAACCTGGAATTCTGAGCGGTCCCCATGCCGCTGCAAGCGCCGGGTCGGGCCATGACCGGCGACGCCTGCGAACCGGCGCACGGGCACGTTTGTCCAGCGCCGGCCTGAAGCACTCACCACCGGTTGTAGGGCAGGTCGGTGGACACCGGCGCTTTCCGCTAAAATGCCGGCTTTCCTTTGCCGTTGCCCGTCATGCACCTGTCCCTGCTGAAAGCCAAGATCCACCGCGCCACCGTCACCCATTCCGAGCTCAATTACGAGGGCTCGATCGCTATCGACGGCCTGCTGCTGGAAGCCACCGGCATCCGTGAGTTCGAGCAGGTGCATATCTGGGACGTCACCAACGGTGCGCGTTTCAGCACCTATGCCATTCGTGCCGAGGAAGGCAGCGGCATCATCTCGCTCAACGGCGGCGCCGCGCGTCACGTGCAGGTGGGCGATCTGATCATCGTGGCCGCCTTCGCCAGCATGAGCGAAGCCGAAGCCGAGACCTTCAAACCCAATCTGGTATACGTGGACGGCAGCAACACGATCACCCACACCAACCACAGCATCCCCACGCAGGCCGCATGACACACACCAACGGATTCGACGCGCTTCACGCCCACGCCCAGCGCCTGCGCGGCGCTGCCATCCCCGCATTGCTTGCCGCCGAGCCACAACGGCCGACGCAGTACGCCAGGCAGGTCGGTCCGTTGTATTTCAATTTCGCGCGGCAGAAGTATGACCGCGCCGCGCTCGATGCCTTGTTCGCCATCGCGCGTGAGCGTGATCTGGCCGGCGCGTTCCAGCGCCTGTTCCGCGGCGAGCAGGTCAATGTCACCGAGCAGCGCGCTGCACTGCATACCGCGTTGCGCGGCGACCTGACCGATGCGCCGGTGGCCTCCGAAGCGTATGCAACCGCTGCGGAAGTGCGCCAGCGCATGGGCGCGCTGATCCAGCAACTGGAAGCTACCGACGTCACCGATATCGTCAGCGTCGGCATCGGCGGCTCGGACCTGGGGCCGCGGCTGGTGGCCGACGCCTTGCGCGCGCCGTCCGGTGCGCGGTTTCGCGTGCATTTCGTCTCCAACGTCGACGGCGCGGCAATGCAGCGCACGCTGGCCACGCTGGACCCGGCACACACTGCCGGCATCCTGATTTCCAAGACCTTTGGCACCCAGGAAACCTTGCTCAACGGCAGCATCCTGCACGCCTGGCTGGGTGGCAGCGAGCGGCTGTACGCGGTGAGTGCCAATCCCGAGCGCGCCGCCAAGGCCTTCGACATCGCGCCGAGCCGCGTACTGCCGATGTGGGACTGGGTCGGTGGCCGTTATTCGCTGTGGTCGGCGGTGGGTTTCCCGATCGCCCTGGCGATCGGCTTCGAACGTTTCGAACAATTGCTGGAAGGCGCGGCGCAGTTCGACGCGCATGCGCTCGACACGCCGCTGGAAGAAAACGTCGCCGTGCTGCATGGCCTGACAGCGGTGTGGAACCGCAACCTGCTCGGCAGCGCCACGCATGCGGTGATGACTTACGACCAGCGCCTGGCCCTGCTGCCGGCCTACCTGCAGCAGCTGGTGATGGAAAGCCTGGGCAAGCGGGTCAAGCTGGATGGTTCTGCCGTGGACAGCGACACCGTATCGGTGTGGTGGGGCGGTGCCGGTACCGATGTGCAGCACAGCTTCTTCCAGGCGTTGCACCAGGGCACCAGCGTGGTGCCGGCCGATTTCATCGGCACCGTGCACAACGACGATCCGTACGCGGAAAACCATGTCGCGCTGATGGCCAACGTGCTGGCGCAGACCGAGGCGCTGGCCAACGGCCAGGACAGCAGCGATCCGCACCGCAGTTATCCGGGCGGCCGCCCGAGCACGGTGATCCTGCTCGACGCGCTGATCCCGCAAGCGCTGGGCGCGCTGATCTCGATGTACGAGCACAGCGTCTACGTGCAGTCGGTGATGTGGGGCATCAATGCCTTCGACCAGTTTGGTGTGGAGCTGGGCAAGCAGCTGGCCAGCCAGTTGCTGCCTGCACTGAAGGGCGAGTCGGCCGACGTGGCGGACCCGGTGACGCGCGAACTGCTGGCCAAGCTGCGCGGCTGAGCCTGGCGCATCGGTGGCAAGACGACGGGGCCTGCGGGCCCCGTTTCGTTGTGCGGCGGACTAGCAGGCATGGGATTGGGTCAAAATAGCCAAATTTCCCAAAATGGGAAGTTGAGCGTAGGCTGTGAGTCACCACCACGTGCAGGACCGTCCCATGTCTCGCCTCCAGGATCTGCCCGAGCTCGAAACATCCCCTGCCGCCGACATCAAGGTGAAGGGCTGGCCCAGCCTGATGCGCAAGGTGCGCTCGCATGGCGCGGTGGTCATCACCAACCATAATCATCCCGAGGCGGTCGTGGTGGATGCGGAGGAGTACCACCGTCTGGTAAGGCAGGCGAGCGCAGCGGCGGCCGCCTCGACGCGGGCGCAATCGCTGCAGGCGTTGCAGGCCAGGTTCGACGCGCATCTGGCGGCAGTGACCGATGGCCCAGGCCTGGCCCAGGTGATCGGCAAGCCGGCACGCCGGGGCAGCAAGGTCACCCTGGGCCCGTCGCTCTAGATCGTGGGAAACATCCTGGTGCTGGCCGGCGTCAACGGCGCCGGCAAGAGTTCGCTGCTGGGCAGCGTGTTGCGGGAAGAAGGCGGCACCTGGTTCAACCCGGACGCGTTCACCCGGGAGCTGGTGGAGCAGGGGTGGCCACCGGAACAGGCCAATGCGCAAGCCTGGCAGGAGGGCGTGCGACGGTTGCGCCAGGCCATGGATGCTGGCAGCGACTATGCATTGGAAACCACCCTGGGCGCGACGACCATCCCGCGCCTGCTGCGGCAGGCCTGCGCGCAGCACACCGTGGCGATCTGGTTCTGCGGCCTGTCCAGCGTCGAGCTGCATATCGAACGGGTGGCCGCGCGCGTGGCCGCTGGCGGGCATGCCATCCCCGAGCACAAGATCCGCGAGCGCTACGATGCCTCGCGTGCCAACCTGATCGCGCTGCTGCCACATCTGGCGGTGCTGCATGTCTACGACAACAGCGTGCCCGCCGATGCGACCGGGCAGGTCGCCCCGCTGCTGGTGCTGGAACTGGACCGCAACGGCCTGCAGTACCCGACCACGCCGGACGAACTGGCGCAGGTGCCCGGCTGGGCCAAGCCCATCGTGATGGCGGCGCTGGAGTTGCGGCAGCCTTGAGCCGCGCGCTCATGCACTTGCGGTCTGATCCGCTTCTCGCGCCCAGGTGCGCTCCTACCGGCATTGCGACAGCAGCGAGACGCCACGCTGCACGCGTCGGCCTCACCCGTAGGAGCGCACCCGGGCGCGACAGGCATACCGGCAAAGTTCCTCGCGTCCAGCTGCGCTCCTACCGGCCTTGCGACAGCAACGAGAACGCCATGCTGTATGTGTCAGCTGCAGCGCCACGCAACGCTGCAACTGGAACGGCGGCGCCTAGGCTTGGCCGAGCTTTACTGCCACCGGGTCGCCGGTGAGGTAGCCCACCGCCGCGCCGAAGCGGTTCTTGTAGTTGGCACGCACCAGGGGATCCAGCGTGGCCTTGACGGTGTCGTGCAGCGGGCTTTCCCAATCACCGGGGTGCTGGAAATTGCTCATCACGTAGGTCCAGCCGTGGATCTGGTCGACCGCATGCAGGCCGGTGGATTCGGCGCCGGCGGGCACCGACAGCAGGCGCGTGAGGCTGCCGCTGTCCACGTTGTAGGCCCACAGGAAATTGTTGACGTGCAGGCTGCTGTCTTCGCCGATGAACAAGGTGCGCAGCGCTTCGGAGAACTTGAGGTTGTCCGGGTTGGCCAGGCGCTCCGGATCGGCCAGGTTGCCCAGCGCGTCGGGCTTGGCCAGGTCGTGGCCGGTGAGCGCGGCCGGTGCGGCCATGTCGATCGGCACCCAGTCGCTGTGGATCGGCGCGCCGTGGTGGTCGCGCTGGCCGCCGCGCAGATTCAAGGCGTACACCGCGCCCGCGTCCGGGCCCTCCACCTTCACGTCGCCCGAGCCGTCGCGCATGCTGGTGACGATGTAGGACATCGCCATGTAGGCGATCTTGTCGCGGGCATTGACGGTGGTGCCTTCGAGCTTGGTGAAGCCCAGGCTGCCGCCGGCCAGCGCGGCGTAGCGGTGGGTTTCCAGATACGTGGCCGCCTTCTCCATGCCGGGCTTGATGCGGATCCAGTTGAAGGTGCCGTTGAACGGGATCTTGGTGAACGCGGCATCGCCCGGGTCGCTCAGATGCACGTCGAGGATGTCGGCGGCGGTGAGGCGGTCGGCCATGGCCTGGATCTCGGCACTGGTGGCATGGCCGAGCTTGATCCAGCGCAACGTGGCCGCGCCCGGGCCCACGCCCGAGGTCTGCTGCCACTTGCCCACGTACAGGGTGCCGGCCGACAGGTCCGCCTTGCGGTCGGCGATGAACATGAACAGCCCGCCATTGGTGGCGTCGTCGCCCATCAGCACGGTGCGCTGGTCGGGCATCACCTGCACCAGCTCGTGCGAGATGCGGCCCAGGCAGTAATGCTTGCGCACGCTCCCGGTGCCGTCCGGGTGGACGGTGATTTCGGGCAGGTGGCCGTAGTGATACGGGTTGGCCTTTTCCGGGTCGCCGTACAGATGCGTGCTGTAACTGCGGAACTGGGTATTGCCGGCCAGCGCGGTGGCGTCGGGTTCGTATTCTTCGCTGGACAGGTGGGTATTCCACGGCGACAGGCTGGCCCCGCAGGTGGTCCACAGCCCGTGCACCGGGGCGGTGTCGATATTGTGGTACTTCACCAGCGACAGCTTGCCGGTGGCCGGGTCCTGATCCAGCGTCAGCACGGCGATCGGCGCGGGCAGGTGCCGGTTGGTGTCGTTGCCGGCCTGGTCGCGGGTGGTGTATTCGAACTGCACCACCGCGAAGACGTGATTGCCCTTGACCCCGGGCACCTTGGCATCGGGCAGGGTCAGCAGCGAGGAGCCGTCCGGGCAGTCGGAAAAGAACGGCCGTTCGGCACCGGGTTTGGAGCGGTCGATGATCGGGCGGTGCTGGATGTCGTAGTAGCCGCCGGCCAGCACGGTGCCGCCCTTGCCGTCGGGCACCTGGTCGCCGGTGAAGAAGAACGGCTGGTAGGCCAGCGCATACCGCTGGGTGCTGCCGTCGCTGCGCGCCACCGTCAGCGACGACCCCACCGTGGTGGTGGCCATCGCCGCGGGGTCGGCCAGGCTGGGCGCCGGCATGCCATGGAAGGTGGCCGACACCAGCTGGGTCGGGGTGTCCGACGGCCGCAGCGGGCGTGCGGCCAATGCCGCACCGCCGAGGTGTTGCAGGGCGGCGGCGCTGGCGCTGCCCAGCGGCAACAGCGGGACGGACGCCAGCAGGTGCATCAGGCGGCGGCGGGCGGGATCAGGGGAGGCGGACATCGAAACTCCAGGCAAAGACGACGATCAACGATGGCCGGTGGCGCATCGGCAAGCCGGTCACGCTAGGCCCGGGGTATGACAGTTGTTTGACGGCGAGCTCACCTGTTGGCGGGCATTCGAACAGGGCGCCGCAAGCGAACCCGGCAATGCCTGCACCGGCGAGGTGGGCTGCGCAGTGCGGAGCCGGCACGGTGGTGCATCGCAGCAAAGTGCGCCGCCACGCAAGCCCAGGCGCCACGCCGGATTTGGCGGTTTCCCGTGGTTTGACGGGTGCTGCCGGTATTCCAAGCCTATAGCTCGGGCCAATAAGTTGCCCGTCGTTTGGCATACGAGCGCGCGGTGTTGACAGGGTAGGGGAATCACGCAAGCGTACGCCGCCTAATGGCCTGCGGCGTCACGCATCGCCGTGGGGAGAACCACCTGGAGACCTGGATCTTGGACAAGCTGCTTCGTCGTACCGCCGCGCCTGTCGCGCGTCGTGCCCTCTCTCTGGCTACCGCCGCCGCGGTGCTGATGCTGGCCGCCTGCCAAGGCAAGGACACCGCCGCCGAGGCAAGCAAGACCGCACCGGCCGCCGCGCCCGCCGAGGCGTCCACCGCCATCCATCCCGACCAGTGGCCGTCGCCGAAGTGGCCGTTCGCCCAGGACCAGGCCCTGGAGCAGCGCATCACCGATGTGATGGCCAAGATGAGTGTCGAAGAGAAGGTCGCCCAGACCATCCAGGGCGACATCGCCAGCATGACCCCGGACGACGTGCGCAAGTACCGCATCGGGTCGGTGCTGGCCGGTGGCAACTCCGACCCGGGCGGCAAGTACGACGCCAAGCCGGCCGAGTGGCTGAAGCTGGCCGACGCCTTCTACGAAGCGTCGATGGACACCTCCAAGGGCGGCAATGCGATCCCGATCATCTTCGGCATCGATGCGGTGCACGGCCAGAGCAACATCGTCGGTGCCACGCTGTTCCCGCACAACATCGGCCTGGGCGCCACGCGCAACCCGGAGCTGATCAAGAAGATCGGTGAAGTCACCGCCGCCGAAACCCGCGTCACGGGCATGGAGTGGACCTTCGCGCCCACCGTGGCGGTGCCGCAGGACGACCGCTGGGGCCGCAGCTACGAAGGCTATTCCGAGTCGCCGGACGTGGTGGCCAGCTTCGCCGGCAAGATGGTCGAAGGCGTGCAGGGCACGCCGGGCACCCCGCAGTTCCTTGACGGCAGCCACGTGATTTCCTCGGTGAAGCATTTCGTCGGCGACGGCGGCACCACCGATGGCAAGGACCAGGGCGACACCAAGGTGTCCGAAGCCACCATGCGCGACATCCACGCGGCCGGTTACCCGCCGGCGATCGCGGCCGGTGCGCAGACGGTGATGGCCTCGTTCAACAGCTTCAACGGCGAAAAGATGCACGGCAACAAGGTCATGCTGACCGACGTGCTCAAGGGCCGCATGAACTTCGGCGGTTTCGTGGTCGGCGACTGGAATGGCCACGGCCAGGTCAAGGGCTGCACCAACGAGAACTGCCCGGCCTCGTTCATCGCCGGCGTCGACATGGCGATGGCCTCCGACAGCTGGAAGGGCATCTACGAGACCGAGCTGGCCGCGGTGAAGTCTGGCCAGATTTCGATGGAGCGCCTGGACGATGCGGTGCGCCGCATCCTGCGCGTCAAGCTGCGCCTGGGCCTGTTCGAAGCCGGCAAGCCGTCCAAGCGCCCGCTCGGCGGCAAGTACGAATTGCTGGGCGCGCCGGAACATCGCGCGATCGCCCGCCAGGCGGTACGCGAGTCGCTGGTGCTGCTGAAGAACCAGGCCGGCATCCTGCCGCTGGATCCGAAAAAGCGCGTGCTGGTGCTGGGCGATGGCGCCAACGACATGGGCAAGCAGTCCGGCGGCTGGACGCTGAACTGGCAGGGCACCGGTACCAAGCGCAGCGACTACCCCAACGGCAACACCATCTGGGAAGGCCTGGACAAGCAGATCAAGGCCGCCGGCGGCACCGCCGAGCTGGCAGTCGATGGTGCGTACAAGACCAAGCCCGACGTGGCGGTGGTGGTGTTCGGTGAGAACCCGTACGCCGAGTTCCAGGGCGACATCGCCACCCTGCTGTACAAGCCGGGCGACGAGAGCGAGCTGGCATTGATCAAGAAGCTCAAGGCCGAGGGCATCCCGGTGGTGGCGGTGTTCCTGAGCGGGCGCCCGTTGTGGATGAACCAGTACATCAATGCGGCCGATGCGTTCGTCGCCGCCTGGTTGCCGGGTTCCGAAGGCGAGGGCATTGCCGACGTGCTGCTGCGCAAGGCCGACGGCACGGTGCAGAACGACTTCAAGGGCAAGCTGAGCTTCTCCTGGCCCAGGACCGCGGTGCAGTTCGCCAACAACGTCGGCCAGAAGGATTACGACCCGCAGTTCAAGTTCGGCTTCGGCCTGACCTATGCCGACAAGGGCGACCTGGCCGCGCTGCCGGAGGAATCGGGCGTGTCCGGCGAGCAGTCGGTGGGCGGGGTGTACTTCGTGCGCGGCAAGCCGGCGCTGGGCATTGCGATGCAGCTGTCCAACGCCGGCCAGGCCAACATGCCGGCCACCACGCTGCCGGTGGGTCTGTCCGATGGCAGCCTGAAGATGACCGCCGTCGATCACAAGGCGCAGGAAGATGCGCGGCGCCTGGTGTGGTCCGGTGCCAAGGCCTCCAGCGTGTTGCTGGTGTCCGGCAAGCCGGTCGACGTCTCGCGCGAGAGCAACGGCGATGTGCAGCTGCAGCTGACCGTGCGCCGCGACAGCGCGGTGACCGGGCCGGTATGGCTGGGCGTGGGCTGTGGCGACAACTGCGGCGGCCGTGTCGATGCGCAGAAGACCCTGGCCGCGCTGCCGCAGGGCCAATGGAAGGTGCTGGGCGTGCCGCTGAAGTGCTTTGCGGTGGCCGGTGCGGACGTGACCAAGCTGACCCAGGTCGCCAGCATCGAAAGCGCTGCGGCGCTGGATCTGTCGGTGTCGAAGATCGCGCTGGGCGCGCTCAACGAAGCCGAAGTCACGCTCGACTGCCCGGTCAAGTAAGCAGCACACCCGCAGGCGCGCCTGCGGGTGTGTCCAGGTAATCAGGACACACGCGTCGCCGGTCCCGGCGACGTGCTACAGCGGCCACCCTCAGCGGTGGTGTCATCAGCCGCCGCGGGACGCGTGCGTCGATCGGCCGGGAAGGCCTGCAGCTGCGGTTCGCCGCGCTGCCGCCACGCACGCGGTGCGGGCGGCGGCAGTCTGCAGGCCTGTCCGCTCCACGACGCGCCGCCCAGAGCCAGACAGGAGAGTGCAGTGGGTTTGGCGACGTTGGATATCGTGATTGTGCTGGTTTATCTGACCGGCATCTTCGTGCTCGCGCAGTGGGTCTCGCGCGAGAAGGCCGGTCACACCAAGAGCGCCGAGGATTACTTCCTGGCGAGCAAGTCGTTGCCGTGGTGGGCGATCGGTGCCTCGCTGATTGCCGCGAACATTTCGGCCGAACAGATCATCGGCATGGCCGGTTCCGGCTATGCGATCGGCCTGGCGATCGCGTCCTACGAGTGGATGGCGGCGCTGACGCTGCTGATCGTCGGCAAGTTCTTCCTGCCGATCTTCCTGCGCAACGGCATCTACACCATGCCGCAGTTCCTGGAACAGCGCTACGGCAAGTGGATCCGCACGCTGATGGCGGTGTTCTGGCTGCTGCTGTACGTGTTCGTCAATCTCACCTCGATCCTGTGGCTGGGCTCGATCGCGGTCAGCCAGGTCACTGGCATGGACCAGACCCTGGCGCTGGCGTTGATCGGCGTGTTCGCGCTGGTCTACCAGCTGTATGGCGGGTTGAAGGCGGTGGCCTTGACCGACATCGTGCAGGTCACGCTGCTGGTGCTGGGCGGCCTGCTGGTGGCCGGGCTGACCCTGGCACGGATCGGCGACGGTGCCGGCGTGCTGGCCGGCTTCAAGCATCTGTGGAGTGCGCACCCGGAGCACTTCCACATGATCCTGAGCAAGGACAACCCGTTCTACAAGGACCTGCCCGGCCTGAGCGTGTTGCTGGGCGGCCTGTGGGTGATGAACATCAGCTACTGGGGGTTCAACCAGTACATCATCCAGCGCGCGCTGGCGGCCAAGAACATCGGCGAGGCGCAGAAGGGCATGGTGTTCGCCGCGTTCCTGAAGCTGCTGATGCCGTTGGTGATCGTGGTGCCGGGCATTGCCGCAGTGGTGCTGGCGCCGGACCTGGCCAAGCCCGACCAGGCCTATCCGACCATGATGCAGCTGTTGCCGACCGGCATCCTGGGCCTGGTGTTCGCGGCGCTGGTGGCGGCGATCGTGGCCTCGCTGGCTTCCAAGATCAACTCGGTGGCGACGATCTTCACCCTGGATTTCTACGCCAAGTTCCGGCCGCAGACCGAGCAGAAGCAGCTGGTGCGCGTGGGCCGCATCGTGGCCATCGTGGCGGTGATCATCGGCATCCTGACCGCGCGGCCGTTGCTGGGCAACTTCGACCAGGGTTTCCAGTTCATCCAGGAATTCACCGGCTTCTTCACCCCGGGTGTGGTGGTGATCTTCATGCTTGGCCTGTTCTGGAAGCGCGCCAACGAAGCCGGCGCGCTGACCGCGGCGATCGGCTCGGTGGTGCTGTCGTTCGCGCTCAAGTTCGCCTGGCCGGAACTGCCGTTCATGGACCGCATCGGCGTGGTGTTCGTGGCCGCGCTGGTGCTGGCGGTGCTGGTGTCGTTGATGACCGCCCCGACCCAGGCACGCGATCTGATCCGCACCGACGATGTGGCCTACGGCACCACGCTGGGCTTCAAGATCGGTGCGATCGGGGTGGTGGCGATCCTGGTCGCGCTGTACGCGGTGTTCTGGTAATCGATCGGACCGCACGCTGAGATCAGCCGTGCATATGCGGCGCGACACGCAGGTGTCGCGCCGCATTGCGTTTGGACGTTGTGCGGTTGGCGCTTACACCCGCGCCGCGGCCAGGCTCGCAGCGAGCAGGTTGACCGGTGCTTCGAACTGCTCGTGCCACGGCGTCTGCAGCCAGGTTTCCAGTGCGGCCGCCGGCATCGGTTTGGCGATCCAGTAGCCCTGGCCTTCGTCGCAGCCCCAGGCGCGCAACTGCGTGTAGGCCTCCGCCGATTCAATGCCTTCGGCGACCACGCGCTGGCCCAGGCTGTGGCCGAGCTGGATCATGGCCGGCACCAGGGTGCGGTCGGTGCGGTTGTCCGGCAACGAGCGGATGAAGGACTGATCGATTTTCAACGAGCTGGCCGGCAGCTGCTTGAGATAGCTGAAATTGCTGTAGCCGGTGCCGAAGTCGTCGATGGCGATGTGCACGCCCAGCGCCGCGATCGCCGCTAGTTGCTCGGCCAGATGCTCGGGGTGGCGGATCATCGCGCTTTCGGTGAATTCGATCTCCAGCCGGCGCGGATCCAGCTTGTGGCGCTCCAGGCCACGCCGCAGCAGGCCGACGAAACCGGGCCGGTCCAGGTCGGCGGCCGACACGTTCAAGGCCAGATTGAAGTCCAGGCCCTGTTGCTGCCAGCGCGCGGCCTGGGCGATGCCGTTGTCGATCACCCAGGCAGTGATGCGGTTGATCAACGCGGTCTTCTCGGCCATCGGCACGAAGTCGGCGGGCATCACCGGGCCGATCATCGGATGCTGCCAGCGCAGCAGCGCTTCCACCCCGACGCAGCGGTGATCGTGCAGGTCCACGCGCGGCTGGTAGTGCAGACGCAGCTGGCTGGAACTGTCCAGCGCGGCGGGCAGGGCCGCCAGCAGGCGGAAGGTATTGCGCTGGGCCACGTCGTGCTTGCGCTCGTACATGCTCCAGGGCGCACCGCGCTCGCGCGAGATGTCCACCGAAGTGGTCAGCGAACGGATGGTGTCGGCCGCGCCATAGCTGGTCTGCAGCGAGACCGCGCCGATCGAGGCGACCGGGGTATGCGGAATGCCCTGATGTTCCAGCGGCTCGGCAAAGGCCTTGGAGACCTTGGTGCACAGCGTGGACAACCGGTGTGTCTCGACCTGGGCCAGGAAGCCGAAGGTGGTCGGGTCCAGCCGATACAACGCGGTGCCGGCAGGCAGATAGGCCGCCAGGCGGCGCTGCGCGAGCGCCACATAGCCGTCGGCATAGTCCCAGCCCAGCGCCTTGACCATTTCGCGGAAATAATCGCTGCCGCAGATGTCGACCGCCACGGCGGTGGTGGCCGGGGCGCTGTCGCGTTGCGACAGCCAGGCATCCAGGTCTTCGGCAAAGCGCGACCGATTGGGCAGCCCGGTCGGGCCGTCGCGATAGGTGGTGCTGCGCAGGTTTTCCACCCGCAGCACCGCCAGGTTGCGCAGGCCTTCCAGTTGGGTGATCGCCTCGGCGTCCAGACCCGGGCGCGGGCTGGTTCCGATCACGCACAAGGTGCCGATGCGGTGGCCGTCGCGCAGCGTCAGCGGTGCGCCGGCGTAAAAGCGGATGAACGGCGGGCCCAGCACCAGCGGATTGTCGCAAAAGCGCGGATCCAGTTGTGCGTCGGGCACCACCATCACCTCGTGGGTGCGGATCGCATGCGCGCAGAACGCCTGGTCGCGCGGTGTTTCCTGCGGCTCCAGGCCGATGCGGGCCTTGAACCACTGGCGATGCTCGTCCACCAGCGATACCAGTGCGATTTCCGCGCCCAGGTTGCGGGCAGCCATCGCGGCGATGGTCTCGAACACCGGATCGGGCGGCGAGTCCAGCAGGCAAAGACCACGCAGGACGGCCAACCGGGTCGACTCATCGACCTCGGGCGGAGGAGGGGAACTGACGGGAGCGAGCGCGGAATGCATGCGCTCGTATCGGCCTGAAGCGTGATCCCTTGATCGACAGCACCGGGCTTTGTTCAGTTGACGCGGCTTTCCCGCACGGTGGCCGCGGTTGAATCGCCGCGGCGACGGCCGCGACGCGACGGCATCAGGCAACGGTTTGGGCGACGGCTGGGCGCCAGGCCGGCGATTGCGCCGGCTCCTGCGTCATGCCCGATGTAAGCGGCGGTCCGGCAGCGCCGTCGGCACCGATGCGCGTTGCTCAACATTATCGACGCCTGGCCGATCACTGGTGGTAAGCCCGCCTTGTCGTCCCACGAGCCGTAGCGATTCAGCGTACCTAATTTGGTGCTTGTTCGTTGTGTGACAGGCATTGCATCAACAGCTACCGCAAATTGACACAGTGTTCACGGGTGCTGTGAGTTAGGCCATCGCCCGTCATCCTCCCCGCTGCCTGGAAATCGATCGTGAAATCACCGTTGCCCCGTTTTGCCCGCCGCATGCTGCTGGTCGTTGCAGGCCTGGCATTGTCGTCTGCCGCGCACGCAGGGCTGTCGGTGTCCGGCACCCAGCTGCATGAGTCCAATGGCAATACCGTGGTATTGCGTGGCGTCAATCTGCCGCACGCCTGGTACGCAAGCCGAACCGATGCGGCCCTGGCTGCCATTGCCGCCACCGGCGCCAACAGCGTGCGTGTGGTGCTCAGTTCCGGTTATCGCTGGAACCGCACGCCGGAGGCCGAGGTGGCGCGCATCATCGCGCGCTGCAAAAGTCTGGGCTTGATCGCGGTGCTGGAAGTGCACGACACCACCGGCTATGGCGAAGACGGCGCCGCCGCCGGTCTGTCCCATGCCACTGCGTACTGGACCAGCATCCGCAAGGCACTGATCGGCAACGAAGACCACGTCATCATCAACATCGGCAACGAGCCGTTCGGCAACCAGTTGAGCGCCAGCGAATGGGTCAATGGCCATGCAACGGCGATCGCCGCGTTGCGCAAGACCGGGCTGACCCACGCATTGATGGTGGATGCCCCGAACTGGGGCCAGGACTGGAAGTTCTACATGCGCGACAACGCGGCCGCCTTGCTGGCGCGCGACAGCCGCCGCAACCTGATCTTCAGCGTGCACATGTACGAAGTGTTCGGCAGCGATGCAACGGTCAACAAGTATTTGCGCGCCTTCCGCGATAAAAAGCTGGCACTGGTGATCGGCGAGTTCGGAGGAGACCATCGCGGCGCGCAGGTGGACGAGGCGGCGATCATGCGTCGCGCCCGCGAGTACAACGTTGGCTACCTGGGCTGGTCGTGGTCGGGCAACGACAGCAGCACGCAATCGCTGGATATCGCAATCGGCTGGAACGCCACGCGCCTCAGCAGTTGGGGCCGCAACTTGATCCTGGGCGCCGATGGCATCACCGCGACCTCGCGCAGGGCGAGCGTATTCGGCCCGCGTTGAGATTGAAGCTCCACAGTCGGTAGAGCGGTCGATCCGGCGCTTGGTTGCAGGCCCTTGCCCGGCCACCATGGCGGGACACGCCGCAAGTACGTCCATGTAGGCTCTTACGCGGCATCCATGCCGCGTGAGGTCCCGCGACGGTGAGCGGGCAAGGACCTGTCGAGATGGTCGGTGCGCATGGGTAAGAGCAGTGCGGGATGGGCCCTGTTCGCTCATGACGTATCGGCTCCACGTCTGATGCACACCGCACTACAGACAGCTTTTCACAAGAGCGCCGACCAACTGTCTGGTGCGGTGTGCTTGCGGGTTGCCGGAACGTTGGCGGCATGGATGCCGCCAATGCGTCCCTGTGGTTGGACTCAAGGCGTGTCCCGCAAGCGGCGAGGGCGCTGCGCCCTCGACCGATTTGTCCTCACGGCAACTGGCCGCGTCTCAACGTCCGGGCTCGCGTAACGGCCCCGGGCTTGGCCGCTTGGTCAACTTGCGTTGCAGCGAGCGGCGGTGCATGCCGAGCAGGCGTGCGGCAGCCGAGACATTGCCGCCGGTTTCGTGCAGCGCTTGTTGGATGTGCTCCCATTGCAGGCGGCTCAGCGGCGTCATCATTTCCCGCGCGGTTTCTTCTTCGTCCGGCTCGGGCAGCTCGTCGTCCTCTTCGCCCAGCGCCCGCATGATGGTGGGGATATTGGCCGGCTTGGGCAGATAGTCGTCAGCACCGAGCTTGATGGCCTCCACGGCGGTGGCGATGCTCGCGTAGCCGGTAACCAGCAGGATGCGCATGTCGGCGCGGATCTCGCGCAACGGCTGGATCAGGCTCAGGCCGGAATCGTGACCGAGCTTGAGATCGATCAGGGCGAAATCGGGCAGGGCGCTGCGTGCGGTCGACAAGGCACTGGCCGCATCGGTGGCGGTCAGGGTGTCCACGCCGCGGCGGGCGAGGCTGCGTTGCAGCGTGCGCAGGTACAAGGTGTCGTCGTCGACCAGCAGGCCGGTGCGCAGGGGAGTGCTTGTCATGCGAGTGCCTCGTGTTCGGAGAGCGGCAGACGGAAACCGACGCGGGCGCCGCTGCCTTCGGCGGGCAGCATCCACAACTCGCCCTGCAGCCGCTCGACGGTGGCATGCGACAGCGCCAGCCCAACACCCATGCCGTCATGCTTGCCGCTGTTGAACAGGGTGCCGGGCAGCATGGCTTGCGAGGTATCGAAGCCCGGACCGTAGTCGCGTACTTCGCCGCTGAGATGATCCTGCTCCACGCGCAGCGTCAGGTCGATCTGCGGCCGGCCGGCCCGTTCGCCGGCATCGGCCGCATTGTTGAGCAACACCATCAGCAGATGGCTGACCCCGGGCTGCAGCAACAGGCGCATCGGCGCATCGTCGTTGCGGCGCAGCTCGATGGTCGGGCGCACCAGCCGCCATTGTTCCAGCACGTCCTTGACCGCGACTTCGCGACTGAGGTGGCCGTTGTCGGCCGGTGCGGCCAGCGCCAGCACGCGCTCGTGGCACTGCACCAGCAGCTCGCGCAAGGTGTCCAGATCCTCGCGCAATTCGCTCTGGTCGCACTGGTCGGCGATGTCGTCGACCAGCAGCGTCATCGTCGCCAGCGGCGTGTTCAACTCATGCGCGACCGAGGCCGCATGCGTGGCCAGCGCCACGATGCCCTCGTTGCGCGCGAAGCGCTCGCGCAGCGTGGAGATCTCGCGCTCGCGTTCGCGCATCGACAAGGCCAGCCGGGTGGCGAAGGCCAGCACCACCACCGTGGACAACAGGAAGTTGGCGGCCATGCCCCACATATGCAGGCTGAGCGGGTCGAAACTGCCGTAGGGCAGCGGCAGCCCGAACGCTGCACTGATCACATAACCGGCCACGCAGGCCGCCGCCACCGCCATCGCCCAGCCCAGCGGCAGGGCCAGCGCGGCCAGGGCGATCAGCACCAGGAACAGGGAGCCGAAGGGGTTGGCGATGCCGCCGCTCCAGCCCACCATCCAGGTCAGCACCGTGACATCGACCAGGATGTGGCCGAATTCGGTGGCCGGGCTGACCGCGCCGCGATGGGCCACCCGCAGCTGCGCATACAGGTTGAACACCGCCAGTGCGGCCACGCCGGCCCACAAGGGTTGCTGCGGCAGATCCAGGCCCATCAGCCCGGTGGCGACCAGGATGGTGGTGGCCTGGCCGGCAGTGGCCAGCCAGCGCAGGCTGCACAGGGTCCGCAGGAAGGAGGCGTCTGAGGAATTCATCACGGCAATGCTATGCGCTCGGGGGCGTGGCGGCCTGCGACAAACCGTCGCATCGGCCTGGAAGACGGCGCGCGCAGCGCTTCAGCTGTGAGCGGACCGATGACAGGCTAAAATACCGCGATGTACGACGCCGTGACTCGCCCAACCCCTCCCGCCGACGCCACCGCCTGGCCGCGCCGCATCACCCAGGCCGTCAAGATCGGCAGCGTGACCGTGGGCGGTGGCCACCCGGTGGTCGTCCAGTCGATGACCAATACCGACACCGCCGACATCGCCGGCAGCGTCAAGCAGGTGGCCGACCTGTGGCGCGCCGGCTCGGAAATGGTGCGCCTGACCGTCAACAACGCCGAGTCGGCCGCGGCCATTCCGCGCATCGTCGACAAGCTGCGCATGATGGGGATCGAGGTGCCGTTGATCGGCGACTTCCACTACAACGGGCATCAGTTGCTCGCCGCCGAGCCGGCCTGCGCCGAAGCGCTGGCCAAGTACCGCATCAATCCGGGCAATGTCGGCTTCGGCAAGAAGAAGGATCTGCAGTTCGCGCAGCTGATCGAGTTTGCGATCAAGTACGACAAGCCGGTGCGCATCGGCGCCAACTGGGGCTCGCTGGACCAGTCGCTGGCCGCGCAGCTGATGGACGAGAACTCGCAGCGCGACACGCCCTGGGATGCCGGCCGCGTGCTGCGCGAGGCGCTGATCCGCTCGGCGGTGGATTCGGCCGAGCGCGCGGTGGAACTGGGCCTGGCGCGCGAGCGCATCATCCTGTCGGCCAAGGTGTCCGGCGTACAGGAGCTGATCGCGGTGTATCGCGACATGGCGAGCCGCTGCGATTTTGCGCTGCATCTGGGCCTGACCGAAGCCGGTATCGGCAGCAAGGGCATCGTGGCCTCGGCCGCGGCGCTGAGCGTGCTGCTGCAGGAAGGCATCGGCGACACCATCAGGATCTCGCTGACGCCGGAGCCGGGCCAGTCGCGCACCCAGGAAGTGGTCGTCGCGCAGGAATTGCTGCAGACCACCGGCCAGCGTGCCTTCACGCCGATGGTCACCGCCTGCCCGGGTTGCGGCCGCACCACCTCCGAGTTCTTCCAGGAACTGGCCGGCGTGGTGCAGAACCATGTGCGCGCCAAGATGCCGGAGTGGAAGATCAGCAACCCCGGCGCGGAGAACATGACCCTGGCGGTGATGGGCTGCGTGGTCAACGGGCCGGGCGAATCGCGCCATGCCAACATCGGCATCTCGTTGCCGGGCACCGGCGAGGCGCCGTCGGCGCCGGTGTTCATCGATGGCGAGAAAAGCGTCACCCTGCGTGGCGAGAACATTGCCTACGAATTCATCGATCTGATCGATCAGTACGTCGAACGCACCTATGTCCGCCGCGCCGGCTGAATCGCCGGCCGGTTTCAGGGGATGGCTGCGCAGCAATGCGTGGCGGATGGCGTTGCTGTTTGCCGGCGTGCTGCTGCCGCTGGGCCTGTTCGTCGACCTGGCCGACGAAGTCCACGAACTGGAAAATTTTTACTTCGACGAGCCCTTGCTGTGGAGCATGCGCAGCATCGCCACGCCGGGGCTGGATGCGTTTTTCGGGGTGGTTTCCAAGCTTGGCTACCAGTACGGCGTGATCCCGGCCGATATCGCCATCGTGCTGGTGTTGCTGATGTTGCGACGCTGGCGCGAGGGGACCTTTGCCGCACTTGGCTTTGCTGGCTCGGCCTTGTTGAACATGGGCGCCAAGCAGGTCTTCCAGCGCGACCGCCCCAGCCTGTGGGAATCGATCGCCCCGGAAAGCACCTTCAGCTTTCCCAGCGGGCATGCGATGGGCTCGATGACGCTCGCCGCGGTGGTCGTCTCGCTGGCCTGGAACACCCGCTGGCGCTGGCCGGTGGCCATTGCTGCAAGTGGGTTCGCGGTGCTGGTGGGGGTGTCGCGGATCTACCTGGGGGTGCATTACCCCTCCGACATCCTGGGCGGCTGGTCGGCCGCGCTGGTGTGGGTGGTCGGGCTGTATCTGGTGATGTTTCGCGGCGCGCGGCGGCCGCATTGGCGTCGCCATCCCGCTTCGACCTGAGGGCACGACCGCTTTGCAGTCGAACGCGGTCGGCGCAGGCCGGGATGCCTGGCGTGGCGCCAATACCCCGCTGCCTTTGACTCAGCGAGGGCTTGCCAGCTCCCGGCGCCACAACTTCAGCCCGATTACGCTGCCGATCACGGCCAGCAGAATCATGTAATACGCCGGTCCCATCGGGTGCTGCTTGAGCAGCATCACCACCACCAACGGGGTCAGGCCACCAAACACCGCATAGCCCAGGTTGTAAGCGAATGACACGCCGGACAGGCGCACCACCGGCGGAAACGCCTCGACCATGACGCGCGGGACCGCGCCCAGGACGCCGAGCGCCGCGCCCATCAGGGCATATAGCGGAAACAGCAACTGCGGATCGCCGGCCAGCCGATAGAACAGCCAGGCGCTGGCGCCCAGGAATACGCTGCCGGCAAGCAGCACGCGTCCATTGCCGTAGCGATCGGACAAGGCGCCGGCCACGATCGAGCCGGCCGCCTGCAGCAGGACCGCAAGCAGGTTGGCCTGCAAGGCGACCGCTGCCGGATAGTGGTAGGCGCTCTGCAGCAGCGTCGGCGTCATCAACGACACCACCAGCACCCCGGCCGCCACCATCCAGGTCAGCCACAACGACAGCGCCACACTGCGTGGATGATCGCGCAGCACCACCTTGAGCGGCGTCTCGCGCGCCAGGGCACGCATCGCCATCAGCTCGGCGAACACCGGTGTTTCGTGCAGCCAACGCCGCAGATACACCGAAAGCAGGCCGAAGATGCCACCGGCCAGGAACGGCAGGCGCCAGGCGCCTTCGGCGATTTCCTGCGGTGTGAAGGCGCGATTGATCGCCCCGGCACTGAGCGAGCCGAGCAACACGCCGGCTGCCAGGCCGGCCGTCAAGGTCCCGCACGCCAGTCCCCTGCGCTGTGCAGGCACGTGTTCTGCGACGAAGACCCATGCACTGGGGACTTCGCCGCCGATGGCCGCGCCCTGCAGCAACCGCATCGTCAGCAGCAGTAAGGGGGCGGCCAGGCCGATCTGCGCGTAGGTCGGCAGCACGCCGATGGCCAGCGTCGGCAACGCCATCAGCCCGATGCTCAGCGCGAACATGCGCTTGCGACCGAGCAGATCGCCGAAGTGCGCCATCACCATCCCGCCCAGCGGGCGGATCAGGTACCCGGCTGCAAAGATGCCGAAGGTCTGCAACTGCCGCATCCACTCCGGAACGCCCGGCGGGAAGAACAGCTCCCCCAGCACCGTGGCGAAGAAAATGAAGATGATGAAGTCGTAGAATTCCAGCGCGCCGCCCAGTGCGGACAAGGCCAGCGTCTTGTAATCACCGCGTGTGAGCTGGCTTGCTGGTGCGGTGCCTGTTGCTGGACGGGTCTTCAAGGCATGACATCCTGTGGCAGGTGATCGCGCGCCTGCGCGTGCTGCAGCCGCGGAGTGAGAGGCACCCATGCCATCGCTGCGGCAATGCGCAGCTTGCACGTTTGCACACAACGGCGGGGCGGACGCACTTCGGGAAAGGCGCGCTGGCTGCGCCTTTGGTGGCGGTCAGTCGTGCACACTTTCGTGCGCGGCCGCTTCGGCATGCAGGGCGGTGGTGTCGAACAACGGCAACTGTGCATCGCTGCTTTCCACCAGCAGCGAAATCTCGGTACAGCCCAGGATGATCGCTTGCGCGCCATCCTGGCCGAGGTCGGCCATGACCTGACGAAAATAGCCGCGCGACGCCGGCCGGATGACGCCCTGGCAGAGTTCGTCGTAGATCACCCGATGCAGCTGCGCGCGTGCGTCGGCCGGCGGCACCAGCACCTGCAGGCCGCGCGTGGCCAGGCGCTCGCGATAGAACGGCTGCTCCATGGTGAAACGCGTGCCGAGCAGCCCGACCCGGGTGACGCCCGCCGCAATCAGCGCCTCGGCCGTGGCATCGGCGATATGCAGCAATGGCAGCGGCGTGGCGGAGGTGATCGCATCGGCAACGCAATGCATGGTGTTGGTGCACAGCACCAGGAAGTCGGCGCC
Organism: Xanthomonas sp. BRIP62409; assembly: GCF_003992965.1. Classification (NCBI taxonomy): domain Bacteria; kingdom Pseudomonadati; phylum Pseudomonadota; class Gammaproteobacteria; order Lysobacterales; family Lysobacteraceae; genus Xanthomonas; species Xanthomonas sp. BRIP62409. The sequence continues at coordinate 105,075 of NZ_QEZJ01000014.1, forward strand.
ACCGGCATGCAGCGCGCGCGCCGCTGCTGCCATCGCCTGGCCGGCGCCGTCCCAGTCGCCGGCGTGTTGCAGGCGCTCGATCTCATGGAAATTCACGCTGTACAGCAAGACCTTGGCCGAGTGCAGGCCGCCGCAGGCGTGGCGCACCCGCTGGTTGATGATGCGGTAGTAGGGCAGGGTGGATTCCCAGCTCATGCCGCCGATCAGGCCGATGGTTTTGCTTGGAACCGGCATGCCGACCTCACCTTGGAACAGTCAACGAATGTGCGTACGCATCGCCCTTCGATGCTCGGGGAGCGTGTATCGGCGCAGTGTACGTCGGCAGCGTCGCCACGCCATCGCGCGCCGGCCAGGCCGCCTGCGGACGGTCGATCACTCGCCCGGTTTTGCGCCTTCCAGCGGCGCATGCGTGGCGGCACGGCGTGCCAGCACGCTTTCACGATGCGCGATGTAGACGTTGGCACTGATGATGATGGCCGCACCGACCAGGGTATGGTGTTCGATCGCCTCGCCGAACAGCCACCAGCCCAGCAGCGCCACCAGCGGCAGCTGCATGAAGCTGATCGGCTGCAGTGCGGAGACTTCGCCCAGCTTGAGCGCGCGCGTCCAGAACAGCTGCCCGGCGGTACCGAAGATGCCGGTCGCCGCCAGCCAGAGCCAGTCGATACCGTGCGGCCAGGTCCACTGGAACAGTGCCGGAATCAGCGACATCGGCACCCAGAACACATAGGTGTAGAACACCACGGTGTCCGAGTCGTCGCTGCGCGAGAGCTGTTTGATCTGGATCGCCACCACGGCGCTGATCACCGCTGCCAGCAGCGCAATCAGCAGCCCGGGCGTAAAGGTGGACGAGCCCGGCCGCAGGATCACCAGCACGCCGATGAATCCGGCTGCCACCGCCAGCCAGCGCCGCAGGCGCACCTGTTCGCGCAGCCACACCACGGCAAGGACGGTGACGAACAACGGGGTGGAATACGACAGCGAGATCGCCTGCGACAACGGCAGGTGGCCGATCGCCCAGAATCCGCACAGCATCGAGGCCAGGCCGATCAGGGTGCGTGCCAGATATTGCGGTAACTGCCGCGTGCGCGGCAGCGCCTTGCCGGGGCGCAGGATCAGCGGCAACAGGGCCAGCAGCCCGAACGCATTGCGAAAGAACGCGATCTCGGTGGTGGCGATCGTGCTTGACGCCAGCCGGATGCAGATCGCCATCAGGCCAAAGGCGAAGGTACTGGTGAGCATCCACAGCGCGGCACGTCGCGACGCCTGCGCTGCGGTCACCAATGCGCTCCGATGATGCGTGGCTCCGGCTCCAGGATCACCGAATAACGCTCGCGCACCGACTCGGCGATGCGCCGCGCAACATCCAGCAGTTGCGCACCGCTGGCAGTGCCGTAGTTGACCAGCACCAGCGCGTGGTCCGGCGATACCCCGGCATCGCCCTCGCGCCGGCCTTTCCAGCCGCACTGCTCGATCAACCAGGCCGCCGACAACTTGCCCTGGCCGGGCTGTTCGCCGGGATACACCGGCATGTCGGCGAATGTGGCCTGCAACGCGGCGATCTGCTCGCTGGGCAGCAACGGATTCTTGAAGAAGCTGCCGGCATTGCCGAGCACATCCGGGTCCGGCAGCTTGCGCCGACGGATATTGATCACCGCCTGCGCCACATCGGCGGCACCGGCCAGTTCGGCGCCCATGCTGGCCAGTTCCTCGCGGATGCCGGCATAGTCCAGCCGCAACTCATGCAGCAGCGGCAGATTGAATTCCACCGCGACGATCAGGTAACGCTCCGGCTGCTGCTTGAATACGCTGTCGCGATAGGCAAAGGCGCACTCGGCCGCAGTCAGTCGCACGAATTGCTGGGCCTGCAGGTCGAAGGCATCCACCACATGGATGAAGTCGCCCACCTGCGCGCCGTATGCGCCGATGTTCTGGATCGGGCAGGCGCCGACCGTGCCGGGAATCAAGGCCAAGTTCTCCAGCCCCGACAACCCCTGCTGCAGCGAATACAACACCAGCGCATGCCAGTTGACGCCGGCACCGGCGCGCACGATGGCATGGTCGGCGTGGTGCGCGATGATGGCGATGTCGCGGTTTTCGAAACACAGCACGCAGCCCGGCGGGTCGCCGGCCAGCAGCACGTTGCTGCCGCTGCCCAACACCAGCAGTGGTTGCCCGGCGATCTCCGGTGCCGCCAGCGCCTGCGGCAGTGCATCGGGTGCGTGGATGCCCAGCAACCAGCGTGCCGTGGCTTCCACATGGAAGGTATTGAGCGCGCGCAGTGGCGCGTGCTCGCTCAAGCGCCAGCCGGCCTGCGCTGCAGCGCTCATAACGGCGACACCGCACCGCCGCTGGGCGCCTCGCGGCGGCGGCGGATCGCATTGACGCATTCGCCGATCAGCGGCGGCCCGCGATAGACCAGGCCGCTGTAGCACTGCACCAGGGTCGCGCCGGCCGCCATCTTGGCCACCGCGTCCGCACCGGAATTGATGCCGCCCACGCCGATCAACGGAATCGACTCGGGCAGGCGGGCGCGCAAGCGGCGCAGCACCAGCGTGGATTGTCCCAGCAGCGGTGCACCCGACAGGCCGCCAGCCTCGCCAGCCAGCGGATGATTGGCGATCAAGGTGCGCGTCACCGTGGTGTTGGTGGCGATCACGCCATCCACCGCCAGGTCGGCCAGCACGCGCGCGGCCGCATCGATGTCGCGGTCGTTGAGGTCCGGCGCCACCTTCACCAGCATCGGCACGCGCTTGCCGTGTTGCGCGGCCAGGGCTTCCTGGGTTTCGCGCAGGTCGGCGATCAGCCGACGCAGCGCCTGCTCTTCCTGCAGTTCGCGCAAGCCGGCGGTGTTGGGCGAGGAGATGTTGACGGTGATGTAATCGGCCAGCGGGTAGACGCGCTCCATGCAATAGCGGTAATCGCTGGTCGCCTCTTCGTTGGGCGTGTCCTTGTTCTTGCCGATGTTGATGCCGAGCAGGCCGCCGCGACGACGCGCGCGTTGCACGTTGGCCACCAGCACATCCACGCCCAGGTTGTTGAAGCCCATGCGGTTGATCACCGCCTGGTACTCCGGCAAGCGGAACATGCGCGGCTTGGGATTGCCCTCCTGCGGCCGCGGGGTCACCGTGCCGATCTCGACAAACCCAAAGCCAAGCGCAAGCAGCGCATCGATGTGCTCGCCGTTCTTGTCCAGGCCGGCACCGAGACCGACCGGGTTGGGAAACATCAGCCCGAAGGCCGGTGTCGGCAGCGGCTCCGGGCGCCTGGCCAGCAGCGATGTGGTGCCGGTGCGGTAGGCAACATCGATGGAGCGCAATGCCAGCGCATGGGCGCGCTCGGCGTCGAGGGAAAACAGCAAGGGGCGGGCAAACGAATACATGTGGGTCAGTTCAATCCCCCGGCGAACACCCGGGTCTGGTATTGGAAGTCGATCAGCCCGTCGCGCGCGTGCGCATCGAACAGCGTGCGCAGCGCGGCGAGCATCGGGACATGACGCGGGTCATGCGCCAGCGGCGCATATGACGAAGACAACAGCCGGCCACGCAAGGCATCGAAGTCCAGCCGTTGCACGTTGGGAAAGCGCGCCATCGCGCGGAAGCCGTCGCCGAACCACGCCTGCATGGTGGCATCGTCCTGATAGCGCTCGGCCACGGCCGAATAGTCGGTGCCGTAGTCCAGCAGCAGTTGTTCGTAGCCGCGCAGGAAGTCGGTGGTGTCCAGTTCGCGGCTGTTCCAGTAGATCACCGCCAGCCCGCCGGGCTGCAGGATGCGCGCCCATTCGGCGCGCACCGCCCGAACGTCGAACCAGTGGAAGGCCTGCGCCGCGGACACCAATCCGACACTGGCAGCGGCCAGCCCGGTGGCCTCGGCGGTGCCGTCGACCGCGCGGAAGGTGGGGAACTCCGCCAGCCACTGTTGCGCGGCTTCGCGCATGGCCGGGTTGGGTTCCACCGCCGTGACCGGATAGCCGGCCTCCAGGAACAGCCGGCTGGAGATGCCGGTGCCGGCACCGATATCGGCCACCGTGGTGGCCGGCGTCACGCCCAGCTCTTCGTGCAGCCAGCGCAGCAGTTGTGGCGGATAGCTTGGCCGGTAGCGCACATAGGCCGCGACGCGGTCGTTGAAGCGTTGGGCGGAGGAGGGCGCGGCCATGCTCAACTGTTGGCGGCCGCAAGCCAGGCCAGGCCGCCGAAGAACAGGATGAAGATCGCCACCCCTGCCACCCAGAGCGCAACCGCCAACCAGCCAAGAATCAGCCCGCCGATGGCCAGCCCGTCGCCGTCCAGCCCCTGCGGATTGCGGCGGATTTCGCCGCGCGCCAGATGGCCGGTGATGATGGCGCAGAGGCTGCCGAGGAACGGGATCAGCGTCCAGCCGAGAATGCCCGAGACCAGGCTGACGATGGCCATGGCGCTGGTCTGTCGAACGACGACGTTCATCATGAACTCCTGAAGTGGCGGCAGCCGACGGCTGGCGTGGCCCGATTATCCCAGAGCCGCCGCCGGAATGGCGTGCCATCTGCGGCCAAACGCGATCGCGTGGTCGGGTTTGACGCGAACTGGCGGGGCTGGATGTCTGCTCGCCCCGGCATCGGACTGAGCGGCGAGGGAAACCTTGGACGCCCAGATGATGCGCAGGTGCGACTCACGGCTGTGACCACGGCATCGGGGCCACGCCGCCGGGAGCGTGGATGCCGGGCGCGGACGCACCGGAGCAGCCATGGTCCGGCACGCATGCGACAGCGCCGGCGCGATGCCCGGCGCGCCTGCACACGTCGATCAGAGATCGAACTTGATGCCCTGCGCCAGCGGCAGCGAGTCGGAGTAGTTGATCGTATTGGTCTGGCGACGCATATAGACCTTCCACGCATCCGAGCCGGATTCGCGGCCACCGCCGGTCTCCTTCTCGCCACCGAACGCACCGCCGATCTCCGCACCGGAGGTGCCGATGTTGACGTTGGCGATGCCGCAGTCGCTGCCGGCCGCCGACAGGAACTTCTCGGCCGCCTTCAGGTTCTGGGTGAAGATCGACGACGACAGGCCCTGTGGCACGCCGTTCTGCAGCTCGATCGCCTCGTCCAGCGTGCTGTACTTCATCACGTACAGGATCGGCGCGAAGGTCTCGTGCTGCACCACCGCGTCGCTGTTCTGCAGCCCGGTGACGATCGCCGGCAGCACGAAGTTGCCAGGGCGATCGATCGCGGTGCCGCCCACTTCGACCGTGCCGCCGGCCGCCTTGGCCTTGGCGATCGAGGCCAGGAACTGCTCCACCGCACCCTGGCTGTTGAGCGGGCCCATCAGGTTGGCCGGGTCGGTGGGGTCGCCGATCTTGCTGTCGAGCTGCCTGTACGCCTTGACCAGCGTGGCCAGCACGTTGTCGTAGATGGATTCATGCACGATCAGGCGGCGCGTGGTGGTGCAGCGCTGCCCGGCGGTGCCCACCGCGCCAAACACGATGCCGGGGATGGCCAGCTTCAGGTCGGCGGTTTCGTCCAGGATGATGGCGTTGTTGCCGCCCAGTTCCAGCAGGCAACGGCCCAGGCGGCGCGCGACCTTTTCCGCAACCACGCGGCCGATCTGGGTCGACCCGGTGAAGCTGATCAGCGGCACGCGGCCGTCCTCGACCAGCTTCTCGGACAGGGAGGTGCCGGCATCGTTGATCAGGAAGAAGATGTCCGGGAAGCCGGCGTCCTTGAGCGCGGCATTGCAGATCTTCATCGTCGCGATCGCGGTCAGCGGGGTCTTGTTGGACGGCTTCCAGATGCAGATATCGCCGCAGATCGCCGCCAGGAACGCATTCCACGCCCACACCGCCACCGGGAAGTTGAACGCACTGATGATGCCGACCAGGCCCAGCGGCTGGTACTGCTCGTACATGCGGTGGCCGGGACGTTCCGAGTGCATGGTGTAGCCATAGAGCATGCGGCTCTGGCCGACCGCGAAGTCGGCGATGTCGATCATCTCCTGCACCTCGCCATCGCCCTCGGGCTTGCTCTTGCCCATTTCCAGCGCCACCAGCGAGCCCAGCGCATCCTTGTGCGCGCGCAGCGCCTCGCCACACCGGCGGACGGCTTCCCCACGGCGCGGCGCCGGCGTGGTCCGCCAGACCTTGAAGGCGGCCTGCGCACGCTGGACGATCAGCTCGTAATCCTCCGGCGTGGTCGCCTGCACATCGGCGATCACCGCATTGGTGGTCGGATTGAGCGGCTGCAGCACCCCGGCGCCGGTCGCCTGCGACCAGGTCGCCTCGCCAAGATAAGTACCGGAATTGGACGCGGCGAGGTCGAGCGCCTTGAGCAGGTCAGCGGACATGGGATCTCCAAAGGTCGGGACGGTCGCGCGGCAGCCAGGGCCACCGCGACACGGGTAGCCGCCGATTTTAGCAGGCTCCGCCAACCACCCACCGGCTTGGCAATCGCAACGATCGTGCGACAATGCCCACCTTGGCCCCGTAGCTCAGCTGGATAGAGCGTCCCCCTCCTAAGGGGAAGGTCGCCCGTTCGAATCGGGCCGGGGTCACCAGGAATCAATCACTTAGCATCTCGAGCGGTTTGGTTTCGGCAGGCACATGTGTGCCGGCTCATCCTCGAAGATGTTTCCACCTGATCGGAATGGTCTGGCAAATGGGCAGCGGCGGTCATGGGCTGGTCCAGCCGGCACGCATGAGCGGTCATGACGCGTAAGCGGATCTCAAAGACGTACCGCCACGGCTGCGACGCAGCGGGAGGAGTGAGATGACGGAGCTGCTGCCATGCAAACGAGGCCGCCGTTGATTACGCCAGATATCTAAAAACCATCTGGATCAGATGGATTGAATATAAAGCAGTACATCATGGAGAAAACCATCAGACTCGCCGGCCCGGCCGATATCGATGCAATTTTTGATATTCGCACCCGGGTTCACGAAAATCGTTTCTCCCGCGATCAACTGGTGGAAATGGGCATTACCCCCGCAACCATACAAAAGGCAATTCTAGAAGCCCATGCGCTTGGGTCGCCGAGGTCAATGGTGCCCCCGTCGGTTTTTCTATGGTTGATGTCGAGGAAGGATGTGTGTTCGCCGCTTTCGTTCTACCCGACTTCGAGGGGAACGGATTGGGGCGCAGATTGATGGATAAAGCGGAGGCTTGCTTATTTCAGCGCCATCGGACGATTTGGCTGGAAACGGCTGAGGCTAGCCGTGCGAGTGGCTTTTATCGAAGCCTGGGCTGGCAGCCTGTGAAGAACTTGCCGGGAGGTGATGTCTGCTTTGAAAAGTGCCAGAGATAACAACCGGAAATGTACTGACAAGGGACTCGGGCTTAGGCGGGTGTCCGCTTAATCACGCGAGGTGTACTGAGCACGTGCTTACCGTGGTATCGCCGTGGGAGCACCTCATCAGTACGCTAGGGACGTTGCTTGGATAAGGATCGCAATGCATGACGTTGGAACACCTGCGAGTGGACTGGAGCCAGATCGAACTGGTGTCGCCGCGCCTACGACTTCGGCCGTTTACGCCAGCTGATGCAGACGAGGTGTTTGCATGCATCACTCCTTCCTTGACGCGCTACATGTCGTTTGATCCTCCGCAATCACGGATGGATTTCAAGGGTGTCTGGCAAGGTTGGTTGAAGGAAAATGAAAAGGGGGAGGATTTCAACTTTGTGATACGGATCGGCGCTACGCGAGCATTTGCTGGACTGTGCGGTCTTCATCGCACAGGTACGCCTGAGCCGGAAGTCGGCATCTGGATCCGGGAAAGCGAACATGGCCATGGGTACGGGCGTGAAGCGGTTAGAACAGTCGTTGGCTGGGGGGCGGAAGCGTTTGGCTCTGCCGGATTCATCTATCCCGTCGCGGATGTGAATAGGCCAAGCCGTCGCATCGCCGAGTCCCTTGGTGGCGTCGAGGTTGGGCGAAGTTCGGGAGTCAAATACGATTCCGTGGTGTACAGGATCCCGGCCCGAAGCTGATCTGCGCCCGCTGTTTTGATGGCGTGGATGTGGAGAGTTGCCATGGTTGTTCTCACCGTATAAATCGTCACGGTGCCCAGGCTCCTGTCCGCAATGTGCATCCGCCGGTGCGCACGTTGCACGGTTTCTTTGATACGGGCCGAGCCTGGAGCGAACATCATGGTTTTGCGCCAGGATGTTGCACGAACTGCAAGAACCACTCACCCGCGCCGTACCACCCGCACCCCCACCGGCCGCGCAAACTTATCCATCGCCACCGATGAGATGCGGCTGTGGCGCAGCAGGCTGCCGAGCTGTTCGGGGACGCCCAGGCGTTGATCGACTTCCGGTTCGAGCACGGTGGGGCGGCGCTTGCGCCGGTCGGCCTTGGCGAAGCGGATGCGGTTGTACTCGGCCCAGCCGACGGTGGTGATGGCGCTCATCAGTGCGATCACCGGCAGGGCGCCCAGCGCGAACGGGTCCAGGGCGTTGTGCTTGAGATACAGTTCCGTGTAGGCGCTGCGCAGGCCGAAGAACCAGGCGATCAGCGTCGCCAGTGGTGCCCACAGATAGAAATAGACCATCCAGGCGCCGGCGGTGGCGGCGCCGTAGGCGAGGCGGCGCGAGCGGCCGAGGCGTTGTGGCAGGTTGATGATGGGCGGTGTCATTGGATTCCTCGGTCGGGGCTTTTCCAGCGGGCGCGTTTGCTGCGACGTGCGAGCAGGGCGCGGGGGAAGGCGATGACGGCAGTGAGCATGCCGATCATCCAGAAGGCGACCGGATACCAGATCACCCAGAAGAACTGACGCGCCAGGCCTTTTTCGTAGCGGCGTTCGATCACCAGGCTGGTGGCGAACTGCATCAGGCACACCACCGCCAGCACCAGCCCATGCCAGCGCGGCAGGATGGTGTCGACGTACAGCGCAGGCGGCAGCGGGATGACCTTGCCGAGCAGCCACAGCACGATGATGAAGAGCATCGTGTAGGCCCAGGCCAGGCTGAGCGCGTATTCCAGCAACACGCCCCACATGCGTCGGCTGCGCCAGGACAGCACGCGGCGGCCGTGGCTCAACAGCACTTCCACGCCGCCGCGTGCCCAGCGCAGGCGCTGCATCCACAGGCCACGGAAGGTCTCCGGCATCAGGATCCAGCACAGCGCGTTGGGCTCGTAGCGGATATCCCAGTCGTCCAGCTGCAGACGCCAGGAGATGTCGATGTCTTCGGTGACCATGTTGTCGGACCAGAAGCCGACGTGGTGCAGCGCCGAGCGGCGAAACGCGCAGATCACGCCCGACACCGTGAACAGGCGCCCGTAGACGCGCTGCGCACGTTTGATCAGGCCCACGATGGCGGAAAATTCGCCCACCTGCATGCGGCCCATCAGCGTGGTGCGGTTGCGCACGCGCGGATTGCCGGTGACGCCGCCGACGCGCGGGCCGGAGATCAGGTGGCCCACCATCCAGCGCGTGGCATTCGGGTCCAGGATGGCGTCGGCATCCACGCACACCAGGTAGTCCGAGCGCGATGCAAGCGTGCCGACCCGCAGCGCGTTGGCCTTGCCGTGGTTCTGTTCCAGGTGCACCACGCGCAGGCGCGGATGCTGGTGGGTGAGATCGTCGAGCGCCTCGGCCGTGTTGTCGCTGCTGCCATCGTTGATGGCGATGATCTCGAAATCCGGATAGTTCTGCGCGCTCATCGCGGCGATGGTTTCGCCGACATGCTTGGCCTCGTTGTAGCAGGGCACCAGCAGCGATACGAACGGCTCGCTGGCCAACGGTGGCGGCGACGAGGGGCCGGGCGTGCCGCGTTCGCGTCGCAGGTAGTAGTACGTGCCTCCGATCATCCAGAAGAACGCCATGATGATGGGATAGAAAAACGCGAAGTTGAACAGGGCGCCCAACAGGAGGCTGGTCGTCATCGGTTACCGCTCGATATATGGGAATTGCCGAGCCGACATGGCCTCGCGCGCTTCGGGAAGAGACGGGTGGCCGCCGATGAAGTCGTCGGGGTAGTACGCCAGATGGCGCACGCCCGCAGCCAGGAGCAATTTGCTGTGTGCGAGCAGCACACCGTCAGGCAATGGCTTGCCGGTGCGCCAGTCCACGGTCTGCAGTTCGAAAATGGTGTTCTCCAAACCATGCGGCTGCTGGCCGACACGCTGTGCCAGCTGCTGCAGCCACTGCTGCGGATCGTTGGCCTGTTCCATGTACGGCATCGCCATCAGCGCGGTGTAGTCGTAGGCCGAAGCAAAGGCGTCCAGGCGCTGCGCAAACCAGGCTTCGCTGTGCGGCTCCAGCACTGGCTGCGCGAACAGGTTGCGCACCGTCACCAGCTTGGGCCGCCAGCGTTCGGCGGCTGCCTTCAGCTCCTGGGTGAAACCGATCAGCTGCTGCGTGCGCCTGGTCGGGTCGCCACCGCCGTAGGCAGGCACTTCGTCGTCGCGCAGATAGGCATCGTCATGGAACAGCAGGCCTTCGAAGTAGGTGTTGGCGGCCAGGTCTTCGTAGATGTCGGCGACCAGCTGATGCGTGCGCGGATTGCCCGGATCCAGGCGCGGCACATCCTTGGCATCCTTGCCGCGAATCTGCAGCGCGGCCTGCTGCTGTGCATCGGGCAGATGGAAGCCCAGCACCGGCAGCCAGGCGAACACACGCACGCCGGCACGGGTACGCAGTTGCCAGGCCACACGCCCGAACAGGTCCGCACGCATCGGCAGATGACGGTTGGGGAAATACAACGCATCGGCGGCGCCATCGCCGTCCGGGTCGGCGAAGGCCTGCAGGAACACATGGCTGGGGCCGATGTCCTTGACCCGCTGGACCAGGATGTCGAGGTTGCGTGCCAGCTGCGCCGGGTCCGGGTCGTAGACGTAATCCAGATCGATCTGGATCGCGCGCAGGCCATCGCGCGACAGATCGCGTCGCAGTTCGCCGGCCAGGTCGCGCACATCGGGATTGTTGAACAGCAACAGGCGGCCGAGGCTGGCCAGCGATTGCCCGTCCACGCGGTCGCGGCCCTGCTGGCCGATATCGGCTTCGTGCGAGCGGCCTTCCAGGTCGAAGCTCAGCGTCATGCCCAGTTGCGCGGCTATGGCGTTGCTGGCGCGGTTGTAGGCGGCATACGGCCACACCATGGCGCGCGGCGGTGTGCCCAGGTGCGCCACGATCGCGTCGCGGCTATGGCGCAGATCGGTCTGGATGCGCTGGCGATACTCCGCTTCGCTCTCGTAGCCCTTGCCTGCATCCCAGCGCCGGGTGACCGCCGCCGGGGTCTGATTGCCGAACGGGTTGCCCGCGATGCCCTTGTGCAGATCGTCGCTATGCGAGCCGATTTCGACCAGGCCGCTGTCCTGCATCTCGCGCAGCTGCGCCCAGGTGACGAAATCCTCGTGGGTGAAATCGCGATGGCCGTAGGGCACCACCTGGCCGGCGGGCAATTCGACCCAGCTGGTGACGGGTGCGACCAGCGCGGGATAGCCGTAGGCCTGCAATAACGGGAACACACGCGTGTAGACGCTGCGCAAGCCGTCGTCGAAGGTCAGCAACACCGGCCTGGAGGGCAGGGCACGCTTGCCGGCACGTGCATCCAGCACCTGCTGCACGCTCACCGGGTGATAGGCATGCGAGCGCAGCCAGTCCAGATGCGCGGCGAAGTTGTTGGTGGACACCGCATAACGATCGGGATCGCCCTTGGCGGCGACATCGTCGCGAACATCGTGGTAGCTGAGCACCAGCAGGCCCGCCTGCGCCGACGACGCGAACGTCATCAGCAACAAGGCGACCAGCAGCAGCGGCAGGCGGATCAAGGCGTACCTCCCCATCGGAAATCCAGGTCGAATCCAAGTTGTTGTTCGCGCTGGCCGTCGTAGACCGGGCGCGACCAGCTCACGCCGTAGCTGAGCGCACTGCCGTCGCCCAGTGACCACAGGTGCCGGTAGGCCGCGCCGGGCACCCACTGGCTACCGAAGCCGGACTGATAGGTCGGCCCGACCGTGACCTCCAGCCGCTGCCGGAACGCGTAGTCGTAGCGACGCCAGCCGATCTGATCGATGCGTACGCCGGCCGCCACCGCAGAGCTGCGGCGCGGATTGAAGTAATTGACGGCGCGCTCGTCTTCGGCGCGTCCGGCCGAAGCGGCGAACAGGCCATCCAGCAGCACATGCGGGCTGGCCCACAGGCGTTGGCTGCCCGAAAGATCGAGTTGATCGCGCCGATTGCCGTCGCTGTAACGCAATTGGCGTGCCTGCAGTTCCCAACGGCTTTCGTCGTTGGGTGTCCAGCGCAGGGCCGCGCCGATGCTGTCGCCGGTGATGCCGAAGCGGCGGGCCTGCAATGAGGCTTCCGGATCGCGCGTGCGCCACGCAACGCTGCCGTACCAGGCATCGGAAAACCGCCAGCCGGCATCCAGTGCCCAGGCGGTGCCATCGCGATCGAAGTCGTCGAGCGCCCGTCCGCCGTACGCACTGACATCCAGGCGGTCGTAGTGATAGTGCGTTCCCAGCCAGAAGCTGCGATAGCGCACACGCGTGTCCTGGAAGTCGGCCCAGTCGTCGCGTGCACGCAAACCCACACGCCAGCCTTCGCCGAGAAATGGCGATTCGGCTTCCAGCAACGTACTACCGAAGTCGTTGCCCAGCGGCGAGGTGCTGTTGGTCAACGTGTCGTTGTCGCTGCGTCCGCGTGCATGGCTCAGATGCACCTGCCAGCCGCGTTGACGTTCCAGCGAAGCGCCAAGCCGTTGCAGGCCGGCGTCATCCGGATATTCCCTGCGCAGCGGGGCAAATGTCGCATCGGCCAGGTCCAGGCGATCCAGATCGCGCTGCGCCTCGACCACGCCACTGCGCGCCTGTTTTTGATGCGGATCCAGCGTCAATGCCACCGCGTTACGCTGCAGCGCTTTGCTGGGGTGCCCGCGACGGAATTCGATCGAGGCAAGCGCCGCCTGCAGTTCCGCGTTGTCGGGGCCGATGGCCACGCGCTCGCGCAGCAGGCCTTCTGCGCCGCGATTGTCATTGGCGGCCGAGCGCGCGGTGGCCAGGGCGATATCTGCGCTGAAGCGATCCCAGTTTTCGTAGCCGCTGTTCGCACCGTTGCGGCGCGGCCAGGGCGCCTGCGTGGCCGCGAGCGTTTCGAACAGTGGCATCGCCAGATCGAAGCGTTCCTGCTCCAGCAATGCGTAGCCCAGCAACAGCTGGGTATTGAAGTCGTCCGGGGTGTGCTGCAAGGCTTGCCGCAGCACGGCCTCGGCCTCGGCCGGGCGGCGCAGGCCCATCAGCGAATCGCCGACCGTCGGCAGCACATACGCGGGAACGTCGATGCCTTCTGCTTTCAAGGCCTGGTAGCTGGCCACCACGTCGCGATGTCGCTGACGCTGGTTGAGTGCGGCCAGGCCATCGACACGCAGCCGCGTGGCTTCCCACCTCGACGTCGGCGGTGATTCGCGTTCGATGCGGGCGATGTTGACCAGGGCCTGGTCGGTCTCCGCGTAGCGGTGCACGGCATCGATGGGCTCGGCGCTGGCCCACCCGATCATGCGGGCGACGCGGTCGTTTTCGATGCGCTCGCGCTCCTGCTGCGAGAACCAGTCCGGATGCCGCCATACGGCCTCTGCCGCAAGCTGCGCACTGCCGAGGTCGCTCAGCGTGATCGCGCGCATGGTGTAGGCGCCACGATCCCTTGGGTTCGCACGCAACACGCGCTCGTAAATGGCCAAGGCATCCGCATACCGCTGCTGGCTGCGTAACTGCTCGGCCTGCCGCATGGGAGTGGGGGCGATGGAGGCGTCAGTCACCGCGTTCGGCCGCACTTCACCACTGTGCGCCTGGGGCACACATGCGGCAATCAAAGCAAGGCTGAACAGAGGGGTGAATGCGCCTGAGCGGTCAGGACAACCGCGACGCACGTGGTTGCAAAAGCTGGGGGAGGAGGCAGTGCATTAGCGATCCGGGCGTATGACGACCGGCGATACTGCGTATGCCTATGTAAAGTCTACGTCGTCAAGAAATTGACGCGACCTTCATCGGATCAGCTTGCTTAAATTGTGACGCACAGCGCACTTGGCTGGTGGGTCGACGACTGGCGCCACTGTCCACCGTCGACTGATGGAGCCGTAGACAAGCGGGAGACGCTCATCAAAACAGACCGGACAATGATCGACACCATGATGTGCAGCCCAGCTCATCCAGCAGGAATAACCAGTCATGGCGTCTGATATCCCCTGGTTGCAGTGCCCGCGCAGATTTCGTGATAGATAATAACCTTGCTTTTATTGAATGCTGCTCCGTCGATTGACTTTATCCTGAGTTAATCGGTTTCGCGAGTTGGCGGGCTTGAATCGAGGTCAATGGAACTGCTTGGAAATTCAGGCGGCCGCCAAATCAGGTGGATCACTGGGAATGCGGCGGGCTGAATCTCCCGTCGATGTATCATTTACGTGCTCTGATTTATTGGGCATTGGCTAGCGCTGCGGAAGTGAAGGGGTTGGCACGACGGCAAGTTTTTTTTGCGAAAGCAGGCGTAGTGAGATTGGACAGGAAAATGACGGGTAAATCCCGATTGCTGGGACTGCTGGGCTGGTTGGTGCTGTGCTATTTGGTGGCGGCACTAGGGGCGGCGGCGTCAATCAAGGCGGCGAGCTTCTACGCCGGCTTGCTGCGGCCGGATTGGGCACCGCCGGGATGGGTGTTCGGGCCGGTGTGGACTGTGTTGTACGGGATGATGGCGGTGTCGGTGTGGCTGGTCTGGCGGCGCGGTGGGTGGAGCAGTGCCCGTGGGGCGCTGAGCCTGTTCGTGTTGCAGTTGGGGTTGAACGGATTGTGGAGCTGGCTGTTCTTTGCCTGGCACATGGGGGCGTGGGCATTTGTCGACATCGTGGCGCTTTGGTTGACGTTGGTGCTGACGATTGCGGCTTTCGCCAGGCGACAACGCGCTGCCGCGTGGCTGTTGGTGCCATATCTGCTGTGGGTGAGTTTTGCGGCGGCGTTGAACCATGCGGTGTGGCAACTCAATCCGCAGGTGCTTGGCTAGGGCCTGCATGGGTCAAAAGCGTCTGATGCACCTCTGCGTCAGGCGCGAGAGGTGGCGTGGCCGCCACGCTGGACTAGCCGGATCCGTGTTGTCCGGCACCAGGTCTCCGCGACAGGATGTTGCGCAAGCGCCGCTCGGCGCGGCGCACAAAAAGTTTCCATAGCAATCAATCGCTTGTGGCTGCATCGCTTAAATGTTTGTCCTGCAAGGCTTTCTGCGTGGGTCTTGCGTTGCGCAAGGCTGGCTTGATGCGCAGTGCTTGACAGCCTTCACCCCGGTGATGTCTTTTGCACACATGCCTAATGCTTTCGCCACCACTTCGCTT
The DNA here is from genome assembly GCF_003992965.1 of Xanthomonas sp. BRIP62409. Classification (NCBI taxonomy): domain Bacteria; kingdom Pseudomonadati; phylum Pseudomonadota; class Gammaproteobacteria; order Lysobacterales; family Lysobacteraceae; genus Xanthomonas; species Xanthomonas sp. BRIP62409. Next base: position 120,358 of record NZ_QEZJ01000014.1, read on the forward strand.
ACCTGTCAGCCGCAGCTGCGGCCGGGTGCGGGCGTGGCCGGCATTAGCACCACCATTACCACCGTCACCATTCGCCCGGTGCGGCCCGTCGTCTTCGCGTAACTTCCGAAAACCACGGCCCCGCACCCGGATCAGGATGCGGGGGCTTTCCTCCCTCATCTGATGCGGACGGGGCCTCCCCAACGAGGTCTGTCGATGTCATCGCTTGCTGTTTCACTCGAACCCGCTGCTGTTCTCGCGTCCTCTGCGCGCACCGTCGTGCACAAATTCGGCGGCACCTCGGTGGCCGATGCCGAGCGCTACCGGCATGTGGCGCAGTTGTTGCTGGCACGCGAGGAGTCGGTGCAGGTCACCGTGGTGTCGGCGATGAAAGGTGTGACCGATGCGTTGATCGAATTGGCCGAACTGGCGGCGCAAGATCGCCCCGAGTGGCGCGAGCGCTGGCATGAAACGCGTGCACGCCATCGTGGCGCGGCGGTGGCCCTGCTGGGCGAGCATTCCGGGCCGACGGTGGAATGGCTGGACGAGCGCTTCGAGCATCTGGCGCAAATCCTCGGTGCGCTGGCGGTGATCGGCGAGTTGCCGCGCGAAGTGCTCGACCGCGTGCAAGGCCTGGGCGAGGTGTATTCGGCGCAGTTGCTCGGCGACCATTTCCGTGCGCTTGGCGAGGATTGCGCGGTGCTGGATGCGCGCGATGTACTGGTGGTCAACCGCGGCGAATTGGGCGTGGATGTGGATTGGGAGGTCAGCGCGCAGCGGCTTGCGACCTGGCGCCAGGCGCATCCGCAGACGCGCGTGGTGGTCACCGGGTTTGTGGCGCGCGACCGCGCCGACCGCATCACCACGTTGGGGCGAAACGGCAGCGATTATTCCGGGGCGATCTTCGCGGCCTTGTTCGATGCCGATGAGCTGCATATCTGGACCGATGTGGATGGCGTGCTGTCGGCCGACCCTCGCGTGGTGCCCGAAGCGGTACAGCTGGAAACGTTGAGCTACGACGAAGCCTGCGAACTGGCCTATTTCGGCGCCAAGGTGGTGCATCCGCAGACCATGTCGCCGGCGATCGAGCGCGGCCTGCCGATCATCATCCGCAATACCTTCCAGCCCGAACATCCGGGTACGCGCATCACCGCCAGCAGCGCAGTCAGCGGGCCGATCAAGGGGCTGACGCTGAGCCCGGATCTGGCCGTGCTCAACCTGGAAGGCACCGGCCTGATCGGCGTGCCGGGCACCGCCGAGCGCGTGTTTGCGGCGCTGCGCACGGCGCAGGTGTCGGTGGTGATGATCTCGCAGGGTTCTTCAGAGCATTCTATCTGTTGCGTGGTCAAGCAGCATGAATCCGAGCGCGCGCGCAATGCCTTGCTGCAGGCCTTTGCGCATGAACTCACGGTCGGCCAGGTGCAGCGCGTGCAACTGACCACCGGCATCAGCGTGCTGGCGGCGGTGGGCGATGGCATGGCCGGGCAGCCCGGTGTGGCGGCGCGGCTGTTCGAATCGCTGGGGCGTGCGCAGGTCAATATCCTGGCGATTGCGCAGGGCTCCTCGGAGCGCAACATCTCGGTGGCCATCGACGCGGCACACGCGACCAAGGCCTTGCGTGCGGCGCATGCCGGCTTCTGGCTGTCGCCGCAGACGTTCTCGGTGGGCGTGATTGGCCCGGGTAACGTGGGAGCGGCGTTGCTGGACCAGTTGCGCATCGCGCAACCGCAGTTGCTGGGCAAGGCCAACCTGGACCTGCGCCTGCGCGCGGTGGTCTCGCGCGGCCGCATGTTGCTCGACGAGCGCGGCCTGGTCGGCAACTGGCGCGATGCCTTCGCCTCCGCCGCCACCGCGACCGATCTGGAGCGTTTCACCACGCATCTGTTGTCCGCGCACCTGCCGCATACGGTGATCATCGATTGCAGCGGTAGCGCGGACGTGGCCGATCGCTATGCGGACTGGCTGGCTGCCGGCATCCACGTGGTGACGCCGAACAAGCAGGCCGGCTCCGGTCCGTTGCAGCGGTATCAGGCGATCCGTGCGGCGGCCGATGCCAGCGGCGCGCGCTTCCGTTACGAAGCGACCGTGGGCGCCGGCCTGCCGGTGATCACCACGCTGCGCGACCTGGTCGATACCGGCGATACGGTGACCTCGATCGAAGGCATCTTCTCCGGCACGCTGGCCTGGCTGTTCAACAAATACGATGGCAGCGTGCCGTTCGCCGAACTGGTGACGCAGGCACGCGGCATGGGCTATACCGAACCGGACCCGCGCGACGATCTGTCCGGTGTGGACGTCGCGCGCAAGCTGGTGATCCTGGCGCGCGAAGCCGGGCGCGAGATCAGCCTGGAGGATGTGCAGGTCGAGAGCCTGGTGCCTGAAGCACTGCGTCAGGCCAGCGTGGACGATTTCATGGCGCGCCTGCATGAGGTGGATGCGACCTTCGCACAGCGCCTGGCCGATGCACGTGCACGCGGCAATGTGCTGCGCTATGTCGCGCAGCTGCCGCCGGATCGCGCGCCCAGCGTGGGCCTGGTCGAGCTGCAGGCCGATCACGCCTTCGCCAACCTGCGTCTGACCGACAACGTGGTGCAGTTCACCACGCGTCGCTACTGCGAGAATCCGTTGGTGGTGCAGGGGCCCGGTGCGGGCCCGGAAGTCACCGCGGCCGGCGTGTTTGCCGATCTGCTGCGGGTGGCGGCGGGCGAAGGGGCACGCTTGTGAACCAGGCGGTTGCAGACCAGGCCACGCAGATGCAACAGGTGGCGATTGCTGCGCGCGAGCTGGGCCAGGCACGCGCCTTCGCACCGGCCTCGGTGGCGAATGTGGCGGTGGGATTCGATCTGCTCGGCTATCCCATCGATGGCGTCGGCGACACCGTCACCGTGCGGCGCATCGAGGCGCCGCTGGTGCGCATCGCCGCCATCCGCGGCACCACCGTGGCCTTGCCGCTGGATGCCGCGCGCAACACCGCGGGTGCGGCCTTGATGTCGTTGCGCGCGGCGCTGGCGCTGCCGTTCGGTTTCGAGATCGAAATCGACAAAGGCATCGCGCTGAGTTCGGGCATGGGCGGTTCGGCAGCGTCCTGCGTGGCGGCGTTGGTTGCCGCCAACGCGCTGCTGGATGCGCCGCTGCGCAACGAGCAGCTGTATCAGCACGCCCTCGATGGCGAGGCGGTGGCCAGCGGCAGCCGCCATGGCGACAACCTGGGCCCGCTGTTTCTAGGCGGCCTGGTGTTGTGCACGCTGGAGCGTCTGGTGCCGATCAACGTGCCGGCGGCGTGGCACAGCCTGCTGGTGCATCCGGACGCGGTGCTGGAAACGCGGCGCGCGCGCGAAGCCCTGGCCGGCGACTATCAGCTGCGCGAGTTCGTCGCCCAAAGCACCAACCTGGCCCTGGTGCTGGCCGGTTGCCATGCCGGTGATGCCGATTTGGTGCGTGCGGGCCTGCGCGACGTGCTGATCGAACCGCGCCGCGCGCCGTTGATCGCCGGCTTCGCCGCTGCCAAGCAGGCCGCGCTGGATCATGATGCCCTCGGTGCCAGCATCTCCGGCGCCGGCCCCAGCGTGTTCGCCTGGTTCGCATCGCGCGCGGCCGCCAACGCTGCCGCCGCAGCGGTGAAGGCCGCCTTCGCAGGCGTTGGCCTGGACAGCCAGCACTGGGTATCCCCGATCGCCAGCCCGGCCGCGCGGTTGCTCGCATGAGCCATCGCGCGCCTGTCGTTGTCGATCGATCGCCCGCGCACGGCAGGCACGCCGTGCAGCGCGCAAGGCACGCGTCAACCGACCACGACCTCGCTGATCTGCATCACCGGCGCAAGATCGGTGTAGTTGGGAATGTCGCCCAGGATTTCCTGTGCATGTGGCCCGAAGCCGGCGTTGAAGGCCTCCACCGAGTCGCAGAAAATGTGGCACATGCCGATGTAAGCCGGGGGGCTGCCCGGCTCGCCGCCGCTGATGCCCTTGTCCACCGTGTAGCGCAGGCAGGCCGCGCCCATCCGCGCGCTCACCAGCGGCATATGCGCGTCGCGGTAGTAGGCATGGTCGAAGCGGGCGCCTTCGCGGTACGGGTACATCACGCTGACCTTGATCATCTGCCGGCTCCACTGGAAGGTGCGCGCAGCATAGCGCCGCGCCGCCCTTGCCGGGCGCCCCTGCGGCGCAGCGCGGCCATGCCGCGGTGTCCGGTCTTTTCATTCACGGGCCACGCCCCGTCTTCGCCTTGTCTGGAGTCGTCATCATGAACTTCCTCTCCACCCGTGGCGGCGCACCCGCCGCAAGCCTGAGCCAGGCGATTGCCGCCGGCCTGGCACCCGATGGCGGCCTGTACGTGCCGCAGGCCCTGCCACCGGCACGCACGCTGGCGGCAGGTGCCACGCTGGCCGACACTGCCGCCACGTTGCTGCAGCCATTCTTCGACGGCGATGCATTGGCGCCAGAGCTGCCGGCCATCTGTGCCGAAGCGTTCGACTTCCCGGCGCCGCTGGTGGCCCTGGGCACGCCCGGCGACTACGCGCTGGAGCTGTTCCATGGCCCGACCGCCGCGTTCAAGGATTTCGGCGCGCGCTTTCTTGCGGCCTGCCTGACCCGCCTGCGGCGTGCCGAAGGCCGGCCGCTCACCATCCTGGTCGCCACTTCCGGCGACACGGGCGCTGCGGTGGCGGCGGCCTTCCATCGCCAGCCGGGCCTGCGCGTGGTGGTGCTGTATCCGGATGGGCGCGTGTCGCCGCGCCAGGCGCATCAGCTGGGCTGCTTCGGCGACAACATCCAGGCCTTGCGCGTGGCCGGCACGTTCGACGATTGCCAGGCGATGGTCAAGCAGGCCTTGAACGATGCCGCGCTGCAGGCGCAGCTGCCGCTGAGTTCGGCCAACAGCATCAGCCTGGGCCGCTTGCTGCCGCAGATGAGCTACTACGCGCACGCCGCCCTGCAGCACCATGCCGGCGCGGGGGCGGCGCTGAATCTGGTGGTGCCCACCGGCAACCTGGGCAACGGGCTGGCGGCGATCCTGGCGCGCGCGCTCGGTGTGCCGCTGGGCCGTATCGCGCTGGCGTCCAATGCCAATCATGTGTTGCCGGATTATTTTGCCGGCGACGATTACGCGCCGCAGCCCAGCGTGGCGACGCTGGCCAATGCGATGGACGTGGGCGCGCCAAGCAACTTCGAACGGCTGCGCTGGCTCTACGACGGCGACGATGCCGCGTTGCGCGAGGCCTTCCGTGCGCTTTCGGTGGACGATGCGACAATCCGCCAGACCGTGCAGCAGCGCTTTGCCCGCTATGGCGAAGTGCATTGCCCGCATACCGCCACCGCTGTGCATGTGCTGGAGCAGCTGCGGGCGGAAGGGGCCGAAGGCGGCACCGGCGACTGGGCGGTGGCGGCCACCGCGCATCCGGCCAAGTTCGAAGGCGTGGTCGAGCCCCTGATCGGGCGCGAGGTGGGCGTGCCGCCGGCGCTGGCCGCGCTGCTGCAGCGTCCCGCGCATGCCGAAACGCTGGCGCCGGACTATGCCGCGTTCCGGCAGCGCCTGCTTGCGGATGCGGCCTGACCGAACGTGTTCAGGGTATTGGGGTTGGAAAGTGCCGCCCATGGGGCTATTTCTAGCGGGTGCGGCCCCAGCGTGGCGCCGCGTCCGATGTGGGTTGGTGCATGTCTTATCGAGTGATCGCCGTTGCCGCCGCGTTGTGCGGGTGGGCAGCGGCTGGAGCGGCCAGCGCGGCCGATGTCATGTCTGCCTCGCCGTTGCCGGCGCTGGGCGCACCGCGTATCGGTCTGGTCGATGCATTGGCGCGGCAGGCGCCATCGCTGGATCGCCAGGTGCTGGCGCTGGCGGCCGAAGCTTTGCAATGCGCGCGGCAGCGCCAGCAGGTGGGCACCGAGCGCGTGCTCAGCGTCATCGACTACAGCCGGCCGTCGACCGAGCGCAGGCTATGGGTGTTCGATCTGGAGCGGCAGCGGCTGCTGTTCCAGGAATGGGTGGCGCACGGGCGCAATACCGGCAACAACCTGGCGGCCAAGTTCTCCAATGACGACGGCAGTTTCCAGTCCAGCCTGGGCGCATTCACCGCGCAGGAGTCGTATACCGGCCACAACGGCTATTCGTTGCGGCTCAAGGGCCTTGAGCCCGGGTTCAACGATCATGCGCGCGACCGCGCGATCGTGATCCATGGTGCGCCCTATGTCAGCGAGGCGGTGATCCGCACGCAGGGCCGGCTCGGCCGCAGCCTGGGCTGCCCGGCGGTGCGTCCGGCGGTGGCCAAGCAATTGATTGATACCTTGCGTGAAGGCGCCTTCGTGTTCGCCTACTACCCGGACCGGGCCTGGCTGCGGCAATCGCGGCTGCTGGGCGGCGGATGTGGTGCGTCGGTGGCAAGTGCGAATGCGGGCGGGCGCTGAGGCGTTCCGGCTTGCCAGCTATTAAGTCTCAGACGGTATCGCCGGCAAGGCTGCGCAGCGCCGCGTAATCCAGGATCTGCACCAGATGCAGCTGCGGCAGCGCGATCAACTGCTGTTGCCTGAGTTTGGTGAAGGTGCGGCTGACCGTTTCCACGGTCAGCCCGAGATGGTCGGCGATATCGCTACGGCTCATCGGCAGCGCGACGGTGTCGCCGCTGGCGCCGGGCTGGGTGGAGCGGGCCGCCAGGCGCAGCAGGAAGTGCGCCAGCCGTTCGCTGGGTTGCAGGCGCGCCAGCAGCAGGCCGGTGTCCTGTGCGGCGGCCAGTTCCATGCTGGCGCGCTGCAGCAGCTTGCGTTCCAGCTGCGGATAGCGCTCGCGCAACTGGCGCATCTGTGCCATCGGGGTGCGGCAGACCCGGCTGTCGATGATGGCTTCGATGTCGTGGCGGTGCTGCGGCGTTTCGGTCAGGCCGACATAGTCGCCCGGCAGCACGAAGCCGGTGACCTGGCGGCGGCCGTCGGCCAGCGTGCGCACCATGCGCAGCGCGCCGGAAGTCAGCGTATAGACGTGCTGGCGGGTGTCGCCGGCGCGCACCAGGGTGCTGCCGGGCGCATAGGACTGGGCGCTGGTGGCCTGGTCGAGCGCGTCCATTTCCTGCGGCGACAGCGCCGCGCAGATGGCCCGGCCGCGGACTGCACACAGCGCGCAGTCGGAACCGCGCGCATCGCTGCGCCCGGACGCGCTGGGCGCCGGGCAGGTCGTGCTGGGGTCTGAAAGCTGCCGGTACATGAGTCACGCACTGCTGGAACGCAGGTGAATGATACGCCATGCGGTCAGCGCGGCCGCCCAGCCGGTAGAATTGCGCGTTCGCCACATTGCCCTGCAGGAGTTTCGCTCGTGATCAAGCCCCGTACGCCGCCCGGCATCATGGAATTGCTGCCGCGCGAGCAGATCGCGTTCCAGCGCATGCTGGACGTCATCCGCCGCAACTACGAGCGGTTCGGGTTCCTGCCGGTCGAAACTCCGGTATTCGAGCTGTCCGATGTGTTGCTGACCAAGTCCGGTGGCGAGACCGAGCGCCAGGTGTACTTCGTGCAGTCCACCGGCGCGCTGGCCAATGCCGCTGCCGCGGCAGACGAAGGCGGCGAGGGTGGCTTGCCCGAGCTGGCGCTGCGCTTCGACCTGACCGTGCCGCTGGCGCGCTACGTGGCCGAGCACGAGCACGACCTGAGCTTCCCGTTCCGCCGCTACCAGATGCAGCGCGTCTATCGCGGCGAGCGTGCCCAGCGCGGGCGTTTCCGCGAGTTCTACCAGTGCGACATCGACGTGATCGGCAAGGATGCGTTGAGCATCCGCTACGACGCCGAGGTGCTGGCGGTGATCCACGCGGTGTTCGCCGAGCTGGGCATCGGCGCGTTCAAGGTGCAGTTGAACAACCGCAAGCTGTTGCGCGGTTTCTTCGAAAGCCTGGGCGTGGCCGAGGGTGAGCTGCAACTGGCGGTGTTGCGCGAGGTCGACAAGATCGACAAGCGCGGCGCCGACTACGTGCGCGACACGCTGGTGGGCGAAGGCTTCGGCATCGCCGCCGAGCAGGTCGACAGGATCCTGGCCTTCGTGGCGGTGCGCTCGAACGGGCATGCCGATGCGCTGGCGCAGCTGCAGGCGCTGGAGGCCTCGGTCGCTGCGAGCGCGACCCTGGGCGAGGGCATCGCCGAGCTGCGCGAAGTGCTGGAGCTGGTCAAGGCACTGGGCGTGCCGGAGAGCGCGTATTGCCTGAACTTCTCGATCGCGCGCGGGCTGGACTACTACACCGGCACCGTCTACGAGACCACGCTGACCGACCATCCGCAGATCGGCTCGATCTGCTCGGGCGGCCGCTATGAAAGCCTGGCCAGCCACTACACCAAGTCCAGGTTGCCTGGCGTGGGCATCTCGATCGGCCTGACCCGCCTGTTCTGGCAGCTGCGCGAGGCCGGCTTGATCCAGGGCATCGCCGAGAGCAGCGTGCACGCGATGGTGGCGCTGATGGACGAGTCGCGGCTGGAAGACGCGCTGGATATCGCGCGCCGGCTGCGCATCGGCGGCATCAATACCGAAGTGCAGATGGAGCCGAAGAAGATCGGCAAGCAGTTCCAGTACGCCGCGCGCGCAGGCATCCGCTTCGTGGTGTTGGCCGGCGACGACGAGCTGGCGCGCGGGGTGGTGGCGGTCAAGGACCTGGTGCGCGAGCAGCAGTTCGAGGTGGCCCGCGACGAGCTGGCCAGCACCTTGCTTGTGGAACTGGAGCAGGCCAGGGCGATGCTGATCGCTGGAGGCGTCGACGGCAATTGACGTCGCCGGAAGCGGTAAGAAGGCGCCGCCTGGTCGGTAACGGCAGCAGCGGCGCCGGGTGCATCCCGATGCACGGACAGGCCCATCGACGCCTCGGTGTCGGTGGGTTTGTCGTTTCTGACTCGCCGCACCGTCCGGGATGTCCCTGAACGCTTTGCCCGCGGCGCTTGTTCTATGGCCTGCGTTTGCGTTAATGTGCTAACACGCTATTACATTAACGCAATGAAACAACGACCTGCCCCCCGCGAAAGTGCCGATGCCACCGCCTCCCTCAAGGTGCTGGCCGATGCGCTGGCGTGCCTGAAGGAACCCGGCGCGGTCGAGGCCTTTCTGCGCGATCTGTGCACGCCCGCCGAGCTGGAGGCCATGTCGGATCGCTGGCGGGTGGTGCCCTTGTTGATCAAGGGCGTGCCGTATCGCGAGATCCACGAGCTGACCCAGGTCAGCGTGACCACCATCGGGCGCGTTGCGCGCACCCTGGAACATGGCGCCGGCGGCTATGCCGAGGCCCTGCGCGAGCAATCGTCGCGCCCTGTCGAATCCCACTGAGAGAACAAGATGAGTGCTTCCACGGCAGCACCGGCACGTGACCGGTTGCGTATCGCCATCCAGAAGAGCGGCCGCCTGGCCGAACCGGCGCGCAGCCTGCTGGCGGCCTGCGGGCTGAGCTGGCGGCAGAGCCGCGACAAGCTGTTCTGCTACGGCGAATCGCTGCCGGTGGACCTGCTGCTGGTGCGCGACGACGACATCCCCGGCCTGATCGCCGATGGCGTCTGCGACCTGGGCATCGTCGGCCAGAACGAACTCGAAGAGCAGGCATCCGAGCGCCGCCGCAACGGCCTGCCGGCCGCGTATCACGCGGTGCTCGGGGTCGGTTTCGGCCAGTGCCGGCTGATGCTGGCGGTGCCGGAAGAGTGGGACTGGCAGGGCGTGGCGCAACTGGCCGGCAAGCGGATCGCCACCAGCTACCCGGCGATCCTGGCCGACTGGCTGGAGCGCCAGGGCATCGATGCGGCAGTGGTGGAATTGTCCGGCTCGGTGGAAATCGCCCCGCGCCTGGGCACCGCCGATCTCATCTGCGATCTCGTCTCCAGCGGCGCCACCCTGGCCGCCAACCAGCTCAAGCCGGTGGAACTGGTGATGGAAAGCGAAGCGGTGCTGGCCGGTGCGGTGCGCGAGCCGGCCGACGCGCGCGCAGCATTGCTGGCGATGCTGCTGCGGCGCATGGACGGCGTGCTCAAGCTGCGCGATAGCAAGCTGCTGATGTTCCGCGCCGAGCAGGACGCCGTGGATGCGCTGCGCCGCCTGCTGCCCGATGCCGAGCCGCTGGTGCAGCTGCCCGACGACGGCAACGGCGCACTGCGGCTGCAGACCATGTGCCATGGCGCGGTGACCTGGCAGCGGCTGGAAGAACTCGAACGCGCAGGTGCGCAAGGTCTGATGGTGTTGACGGTGGAGCGCTCGCTGGCATGAATATTCTCGATTGGTCGCAACTGGACACCGCTGCGCGGACCCAGGCATTGACCCGCCCGGTGCAGACCGTGGCCACGCAGACGCGCGAGGCGGTCGCCGCATTGATTGCCGATGTACGCACGCGTGGCGATGTCGCGCTGCGCGAGATCACCGCGCGTTTCGATGGCGTGGCACTGGACAGCTTTGCGGTGAGCGAGGCCGAATTTGCCGCCGCCGAAGCGGCGGTGCCGCCGGAACTGCGCCAGGCCATGCAGGACGCGGTGGCGCGCATCGACACCTTCCACCGCGCGGGCATGAGCGAAGGCTATGCAGTGGAGACCGCGCCGGGCGTGGTCTGCGAAAAGATCGTGCGGCCGATCGGCCGGGTCGGCCTGTACGTGCCGGCCGGCAGTGCGCCGTTGCCATCGACTGCGTTGATGCTCGGCGTGCCGGCGCGCCTGGCCGGATGCCGCGAGGTGGTGCTGTGCACGCCGCCGCGCAAGGACGGCAGCGTGGATCCGGCGGTGCTGGTCGCCGCGCAGCTGACCGGCGTGCGCCGTGTGTTCAAGCTCGGCGGTGCGCAGGCGATTGCGGCAATGGCGTATGGCACCGACTCGGTTCCGGGTTGCGACAAGTTGTTCGGCCCGGGCAACAGCTTCGTCACCGAGGCCAAGCAGCAGGTGGCGCAGTCCGGCGCGGCGGCGATCGACATGCCGGCCGGCCCGTCCGAAGTGCTGGTGATCGCCGATGCCGGCGCGCAGCCGGCCTTCGTTGCCGCCGATCTGCTCTCGCAGGCAGAACACGGCCCGGATTCGCAGGTGCTGCTGTTGTCCGACAGCGATGCGCTGATCGCGGCGGTGCAGGTGGAACTTGATGCCCAGCTGGCGCAACTCTCCCGCGCCGGGATCGCGCGCCAGGCGCTGGCGCAATCGCGCCTGATCAAGGTGCAGGCGCTGGAGGAAGCGTTTGCGATCAGCAATCGCTATGCACCGGAGCACCTGATCCTCGCGCTGCGCGAGCCGCGTGCGTGGCTGGGCCAGGTCGAAGCGGCCGGCTCGGTGTTTCTCGGCGATTACACGCCCGAAGCGCTGGGCGATTACTGCAGCGGCACCAACCACGTGCTGCCGACCAGCGGTGCGGCGCGCGCCTATAGCGGCGTAAGCGTGGCCAGCTTCCAGAACATGGTCAGCGTGCAGGCCGCCAGCAAGGCCGGCATCGACGGCATCGGCGCATGCGCGCTGATCCTGGCGCGCGCCGAGGGCCTGGATGCGCACGCCAATGCAGTGGCATTGCGCATGGGAGTGCCGGCATGAGTACGCCATCGATTCTGGAACTGGTGCGCGAAGACCTGCGTGCCTTCGCCGGCTATTCGTCGGCACGCACCAGCGCGTTGCAGGGCGATGTGTGGCTCAACGCCAACGAGTCGGCCTGGGGCAATCCTGCCGATCCCAACGGCAGCACGCGGCGCTACCCGGACCCGCAACCCAAGGGTCTGCGCGCTGCATTGGGGGGGCTGTATGGCTGTACGCCCGAGCAGCTGTTGATCGGCCGTGGCAGCGACGAGGCAATCGATCTGCTGGTGCGCGGCCTGTGCGTGCCCGGGCGCGATGCGGTGGTGGTGACCCCGCCGGTGTTCGGCATGTACGCGGTGTGCGCGCGCCTGCAGAACGCACCCCTGGTCGAGGTGCCGCTGGTGGATGGACCTGACGGTTTCCACGCGGATATCCCGGCGATCGTCGAAGCAGCGCTGAGCTCGCAGGCCAAGCTGGTGTTCCTGTGCTCGCCGTCCAACCCGGCCGGCTCGGCAATTGCCCTGGACGACATCGAAACCGCCTTGCAGGCCCTGCGGGGCAAGGCGCTGGTGGTGGTTGACGAAGCCTATGGCGAGTTCTCCGACATACCCTCGGCAGTGAGCCTGCTTGCGCGCTACGACAATCTGGCGGTGTTGCGCACGTTGTCCAAGGCGCATGCGCTGGCAGCGGCACGCATCGGCAGCCTGATCGCCAACGCCGAGTTGATCGCCTTGTTGCGGCGCTGCCAGGCGCCATACCCGGTGCCGACGCCGTGCGCGGCAATGGCCGAACAGGCCTTGTCCGCGCCGGCGCTGGAGGTCACGCGCCGGCGCATCGCCGAGGTGCGCAACGAGCGCACACGCGTGCACACCGCACTCGAGCAGCTGGCCGGCGTGCGTCAGGTGTACCCCTCGCAGGGCAACTTTCTGCTGGTGCGTTTCGACGATGCCGAAGCGGCATTCCAGGCGCTGCTGGAGGCCGGCGTGGTGGTGCGCGATCAACGCGCGGTACCGCAGCTGTCCGACGCGCTGCGCATCACCCTGGGCACGCCCGAACAGAACGCGCGCGTGCTGAGCGCGCTGCAACGCACGCAGGAGGCCGCCGCATGACCCCGATTCTCTTCGTCGACCGCGACGGCACGCTGATCACCGAGCCGGCCGATTACCAGATCGACGCCTACGAAAAACTGCGCCTGGTCGACAACGTGATCCCGGCGATGCTGAAGTTGCGCGACGCCGGCTATCAATTCGTCATCGTCAGCAACCAGGACGGGCTGGGCAGCGAGAGCTATCCGCGCGCGTCCTTCGATGGCCCGAACAACCTGATGCTGCAGATCTTCGCCAGCCAGGGCATCGTGTTCCGCGAAGTGTTGATCGACTGCAGCTGGCCGGCCGACAACGCGCCCACGCGCAAACCCGGTGTCGGCCTGATGGTGCCTTACCTGCAGGACCGCACGATCGACTGGGCACGCTCGGCGATGGTGGGCGACCGCATCACCGACATCCAGTTCGCGCAGAACCTCAATATCCGCGGTTTCCAGCTGCGCACCGACGAATTCGGCGGCGAGTGGGACTGGCCAGGCATTGCACACGAGCTGGCCGATGCGCCACGGCGTGCGGTGGTCCAGCGCAATACCAAGGAAACCCGGATCCGCGTCGAACTGGATCTGGATCGCGTGGCCGAACCGAAGACCGCCACCGGCCTGCCGTTCTTCGACCATATGCTGGAGCAGATCGGCAAGCACGGCGGCTTTGCGCTAGATATCCGCGCCGAGGGCGATCTGCATATCGACGAGCACCACACCATCGAAGACACCGGTCTGGCATTGGGCCAGGCCTTGCGCGAAGCGCTGGGCGACAAGCGCGGCATCGGCCGTTACGGCTTCGACCCCGAAGACAGCCCGTGGCGTGTTGCCGGCGATACCACCCAGCATGGCTTCACGCTGCCGATGGACGAGACCATCGCCAGCGCCGCGCTGGACTTCAGCGGCCGGCCGTACTTCGTGTTCGAAGGCCAGTTCAAGCGTGAGCGCGTGGGCGACATGCCGACCGAACTGGTCCCGCATTTCTTCCGCTCGATCTGCGATGCCTCCGGATTGAACCTGCACCTGAGCGTGCGTGGCGAGAACGACCACCACAAGGTCGAGGCCTGCTTCAAGGCCCTGGCGCGTGCGCTGCGCCAGGCGATCCGTCGCGAAGGCACTGCGTTGCCCACCACCAAGGGTGCGCTATGACCGATGTCGCGTTGATCGATGCCGGCGGCGCCAACCTGGGCTCGGTGCGCTACGCATTGGAACGGCTGGGCGTGGAAGCGCGCCTGGTACGCGATGCAGCAGGGTTGCAGGGCGCGCAGCGGGTGATCCTGCCTGGCGTCGGCGCCGCACCCGAGGCGATGTCGCGCCTGCGCGCACAGGGCCTGGTCGAGCCGTTGCGGCAGTTGCAGGTGCCGCTGATCGGCATCTGCCTGGGGATGCAGTTGCTGTTCGAACATTCCGAAGAAGGCGATGTCGATTGCCTGGGCGTGCTGCCGGGCATCGTGCGGCACATGACGCCTGCGCTCGGTATACGCGTGCCGCATATGGGCTGGAATCAGCTGGTGCCGATGCGCGACTCCGCGTTGCTGGCCGGCTTGCCGGAACGCGCCAGTGCCTATTTCGTGCATGGGTATGCCGCGCCGGTGACGGCTGACACCGTGGCCGCCTGCGACCATGGCGGTCTGTTCACCGCAGTGGTGCAGCACGGCCTGCGCTGCGGCGCGCAGTTCCATCCCGAGCGTTCGGCCGAGACCGGTGCACGCATCCTGCGCAATTTTCTTGAGATGAGCTTCCCATGAGTTTCACCGTTTACCCGGCGCTGGATATCCGCAACGGCCGCGTGGTGCGCCTGCTGCAAGGCGACTACGCGCGCGAGACGCAGTACGGCGACGATGTGCTGCCACGCGCGCAGGCATTTGCCGATGCCGGCGCGCAGTGGATGCATCTGGTCGATCTGGATGCGGCAAAGGCCGGCGGTTATACGCTGGCGAGCACGCTCGGCGAGATCGCCCGTGCCACCGGCTTGCAGGTGCAGACCGGCGGTGGCGTGCGCTCACGCGAGGATGTGGCGCGCATCCTCGATGCCGGCGCCGCGCGCGTGGTGATCGGCTCGTTGGCGGTGCGCCAGGCTGATACCGTCATCGGCTGGCTGCAGGAATTCGGCGCCGACCGGCTGACCATCGCGCTGGACACGCGCCAGGACGCTGACGGCGTATGGCAGTTGCCGGTGCACGGCTGGACCGAAGCGGCCGAGGCCACGCTGGATCAGCTGGCCGTGCGCTATGCGCAGGCCGGCCTGCAACATCTGCTTTGCACCGACATTGCGCGCGATGGCATGTTGTCCGGCCCGAACATGGACCTGTACGCGCACTTGCGCACGCTGGCGCCGCAGTTGCAGGTGCAGGTGTCCGGTGGCGCGCGCAACCTGGACGATGTCGTTGCCGCCAAGGCTGCCGGCTGCGCCGGCATCGTGCTCGGCAAGGCCTTGCTGGAAGGGCATCTGGCGTTGAAGGAGGCACTGGCATGCTGAGCCGCCGCATCATTCCCTGCCTGGACGTGCGCGACGGACGCGTGGTCAAGGGCGTCAAGTTCCGCGACCACATCGACATGGGCGACATCGTCGAACTGGCGCTGCGCTACCGCGACCAGGGCGCAGACGAACTGGTGTTCTACGACATCGGTGCCAGCCCGGAAGGGCGCTCGGTCGATTACACCTGGGTCGAGCGGGTGGCGCGGCTGATCGATATCCCGTTCTGCGTGGCCGGCGGCATTGGCGATGTGGACACCGCGCGCGCGGTGCTGCATGCCGGTGCCGACAAGATTTCGATCAACTCGCCGGCGCTCGGCAGGCCGCAGCTGATCTCCGAGCTCGCAGACGCCTTCGGCGTGCAATGCGTGGTGGTCGGCATTGACTCGATCCGCGAGGACGATGGGCAGTGGCGCGTGCGCCGCTACACCGGCGATCCGAGCAAGACCCAGGCCCTGCCGATGCGTACGCTGGACTGGGTGGCCGAAGCGCAGCGCCTGGGCGCCGGCGAGATCGTGCTCAACTGCATGGATAACGACGGCGTGCGGCGCGGCTACGACATCGCGCAGCTGCGCCAGGTGCGTGCGCTGTGCCACGTGCCGTTGATTGCCTCCGGCGGTGCCGGCGACATGCAGCATTTTGCCGACGTGTTCGACCAGGCCGATGTCGATGGCGCACTGGCAGCAAGCGTGTTTCACAGTGGCGCGATTCCGATCCCGGAACTCAAGCAATTCCTGCGCGCGCAACAGATCGAGGTACGTGATGAGCAGTAACGAGAAGGCAGCGGGCGACGCGCTCGCCGCGCTGGACTGGAGCAAGGGCGATGGCTTGTTGCCGGTGGTCGTACAGGACGCCGACAACCTGCGCGTGCTGATGCTGGGCTACATGAACGCCGAAGCGCTGGCGGTCACGCAGCAGCGCGGCGAAGTCACCTTCTTCAGCCGCAGCAAGCAGCGCCTGTGGACCAAGGGCGAGAGCTCGGGCAACGTGTTGAAGGTGGTGTCGATCCAGACCGATTGCGATGCCGACACGCTGCTGGTGCAGGCGCGCCCGCATGGGCCGACCTGCCATCTTGGCCGCACCAGCTGTTTCCCCACCGCGCCCGGCCAGTTCCTCGGCAGCCTGGATGCCTTGATCGCCACGCGCGAGCAGGAGCGCCCGCACGGCAGCTACACCACCAGGCTGTTCGAGCAGGGCATCCGCCGCATCGCGCAGAAGGTGGGCGAGGAGGGCGTGGAAACCGCGCTGGCCGGCGTGGTGCAGGGCGATGCCGAGTTGCTCGGCGAGTCGGCCGACCTGCTGTATCACCTGATCGTGCTGTTGCGCGCGCGCGGCCTGGGCCTGGCCGATGCGGTGGCGCTGCTGGAGTCGCGCCACCAATAGCATCACCCCGTAGGAGCGCATCCGGGCGCGATGGAGCGTTACCGATAACGCCCGTCGCGCCCGGGTGCGCTCCTACGATGAGGGGGGGCGTGATGTGCGCCCGGCCTTGGCAGGTACAATTTCCGCTGGTCTTTCTGCGGGAAAACGCATGCAGCTTCGCTTCGCTCTGTTGGCCCTGGGTTTGCTCGCGGGGGGCGCGTACGCACGCGATGCCGTGGTCGATGGCATCGTCTACGAAGAGCGCGACGGGCGTGCCGGGCGCAGCGCCGACGAGCCGGGCATCAGCGACGTGACCGTCTCTAACGGCGAGCAGCTGGTGCGCACCGACGTGCAAGGCCGCTACCGCCTGCCGGTACGCGACGGGCAGACGGTGTTCGTGATCAAGCCGGGCGACCGCAGCTTTGTGCCAAGCGCGGACGGACTGCCGGGTTTCTGGCGTCACTACGCACCCACGGGATCGGCCAAGCGCAAGTACCCAGGCATCGCCGCCACCGGGCGCAACACCCGGCACTGGGATTTCGCGCTGACCCCGCGCGCCAGCGCCGGCAAGGATGGGTTCCAGATGCTGGTGTTCGCCGACAGCCAGACCGCCAGCCTGACCGACGTGGGGTATTACCAGCGCGATATCGTCGCGCCGATCGTCGGCAAGACCCCGGCCCGGCTGGGCACCACGCTGGGCGATATCGTCAGCGACGATCTGAGCCTGTACCCGGCCCTGAACAAGGCCACCACCCAGCTGGGCGTGCCGTGGTTCCATGTGCCGGGCAATCACGATCTCAACTTCGACGCGGGCGACGATGCGCAGTCGCTGGACAGCTGGCGTGCCGTCTACGGCCCGGACACCTACGCGGTGGAAGAGGCCAACGCCAGCTTCGTGTTCCTGGACGATGTGATCTATACGCCAGGCGGCAAACCGGCCTATGTCGGCGGCCTGCGCGAGGACCAGTTCGCGTTCCTGCAGGCCTATCTGGCGCAGCTGCCGCGCGAGCGGCTGCTGGTGCTGGGCATGCATATTCCGTTGTTCGACGCAGCGCCGGGGCAGGAGACCTTCCGGCATGCCGATCGCCGCCGCCTGTTCGCCCTGTTGAAGGATTTCCCGCATGTGCTGGTGCTCAGCGCACACAGCCATACCCAGCGACAGGTCGATCACGGCGCCGACGAAGGTTGGCAGGGCGCCCGCCCGCTGCACGAATACAATGTCGGCGCTGCCTGCGGTGCGTTCTGGTCCGGTGCCAAGGATGCCGCCGGCATTCCCGACGCGACGATGAGCGACGGCACGCCGAACGGTTACGCGGTGCTGCAGGTGGCGCCCGGCGGCGACTACACGCTGGCCTATCACGTCGCGCGTTCGGTCGATGATGCGCAACTGCTGCTGCACGCGCCCAAGGTGCTGCGCCAGGGCGCGTATGCGGCCTGGGGGATCTACGCCAATGTGTTCATGGGCCGGGACGACACCCTCGTCGAGATGCGCATCGACAATGGCGCATGGCAGCCGATGAAGCGGGTGGAGCGTGCCGATCCGCGCCTGCTGGCAGAGAACGTGCGCGACGATGCGGCCGAGCAGTTGCGCGGCTACGACCGCTCGCCCGAGGCCACGCAGTCCACGCACCTGTGGCGTGGCGCATTGCCGACCACGCTGGAGCTGGGCGAACACACCGTGGACGTGCGCGCGTCGCTGCCGACCGGGCAGTACAGCGCACGCACGGTATATCGCCTGCAGCGCGCCGATCCTTGAGGGGCTGTGCGGGGTGCGAGTGTGTGTGGAGAGCCCTTCGCGCATGAATGCGCTCCTACGGGAGCGTTGTGGATGGATGCGCGGCTGAATCCTGGGGGGCAGAAACACAAACGCCTCCACGAGGGAGGCGTTCTGGGATCCGGGCTGGCAGGCGATGGCGCGCTGGCGGGGATCGATGCTGGCTGGCGTGCGCTGGCTGGCCTGGCGAGTGTAGCGAGGCCGCGCAAGCGCTGACGAAATGAGAATTAGTCTCAGTGCGTGACAGTGATCAGGGTGTCGGTGCCGGTGTCGGCGGCACGGGCAGCGGGTTGCGCGGGCGGGTGGGAGCGGCCGGCGCTTTGGCGTTCGTCGGGCTGTGCAGTGGCTGCGTATCGGAATCGCTTTCTGGAACGCGGTCTTGCCCGTCATCCGGCACAGCATCCAGCGGCGGATACGGATAGGCCACCGCCGGGCCTGCATGCAGGCCTGCACGCCAGCGTGCCAGCACCGGCGCGATGCGCCTGCCGAGCGACTGCTGCGGCAACGACGGCAATTCGCCGTCCTGTTTCTCGCGCGCAGTGATCGCCGTTTTGGCGCTGGCGAACGCCGCCAACGGGTCGTCGCTGCGGTTCATCGCATCGATCAACCAGGCCTGGCCGAAGTAGGTCGCATTGGAGGTGTTGCCGCAGCCGAACGAAGGCCGGTCTGCGCGCGCAGCAGTGAGGACCAGCGTGTCCGGTGAACGCAGCGCCGGAATGAAGCCGCCCGAGTAGCAGGCCGACAGCACGATGATGCGGTTGCCGATCCCGGCATCGTCCAGCGCCTGGCGCAGATCCTGCGGGCTGATGAAATCCTCTTCGTTCTGGTCCACCTGCACGTACAGCGTGTGGTCTTCGGTACCATGGGTGGTGACGAACAGCAGCAGCGCGTCTTCCTTGCGATCCATGCGCTTGCCGACCGCCGCAAGCGTGTCGTACAGGTTGTCGTAGGTCGCCAGCGGCGCGTACGGCTGCTCGCCCAGATTGTCCGGGTTGTTGACCAACGTGACCACGCGGCCGCGCGCATCGAAGCGCCGTTCGAACAGCTGCTTGAGGTAGAGCGTTTCGTTGCGGAACACATCGTCGCTGGCGTCGCCGGCGAAGCCGACCACATACAGGTCGGTCACGCCGGGGCGCTGCGGCTGCAGCGCGTTCAAGGCCTGCGCGAGCGCAGCGTGGTCGACCGGATCGACCTCGTCTTCGCTTGCCGCCTGGTTCGGCAATGCGGCACCGGCATCGGGATGGCAGCCGGCCATCAAGGCCACGATGACGATCAACAATGAGAGTCGCCGCAGCAAGGCGCTCGGTCCGAAGGTGGAATGCAGCGACATGGAAAAACGCCGAAGTCTGGGAGAGACGGGTGGAGCGCCTGGGCGCCGTGATTGCAACGCAGGCGGTGACGCTGCACAACGTCCATCGCTGTGCTTCGGGCACATCTTGCAGAATACGTCCCGTGCAGCAGGCCTTCCATGCCGGGCCTCGCCAATCCGCATTGGCGGGGCCGGCTGACCCGAGCCGGCAAAAGGCGGCGCGAGCGTGCCGTCAGGCAGGCGCAGATGGTGCACTTGAACCGTCACCTATCCGCAGCGCGCGAAGCACCAGACAGCGGCTGCGCTGACCCATTGGTGAGCGCAGCCGGCTTGTCGAGCGTGCTTACAGCGCCAGCTCGGTAAAACTCTCCACGCGCTGGTGGCTGCCGATTTCGTCGGCTGCGCGTGGCGTGGGGTAATCCTCCAGACGGTCCAGCAGCGCAGTGCGCATGCCGGCACGCTTGGCGGCGTCCAGCTCTTCGATCACATCCGACAGGAACAGGATCTCGCCCGGCGGCACGCCGATGCGTTCGGCGATGCGGCGGTAGCTGGCGCTCTCGCGCTTGGGGCCGACCTCGGTATCGAACCAGTCGCTGATCAGCCCGCTCAGGTCGCCGGCATCGCTGTGCGCGAAGAACAGCTTCTGCGCCGGCACCGAGCCGGACGAATACACGTACAGCGGAATGCCGGCCGCATGCCAGGCCTGCAGCTGGATTGCCGCATCGGCATAGATATGCGCGGTGAAGTCGGCGGTCTTGTAGCCATCGCCCCAGATCATGCCCTGCAACGCCTTGAGTGCGGTGTGCTTGCGATCCTCGTCGATCCAGGTCTGCAGGGTGCTGACCAGGACCTCGTCCGGCACATCCTCGCCGATCTCGTCGGCCACCTGGTTGAGCCAGTGCCGCACCTGTGGGTGGCCGCCGTGCTCGCGCACGTAGGCCGGCATGGCGCGGCGCGCATACGGAAACAACACGTCCTTGACGAACGAGATGCTGCTGGTCGTACCTTCGATATCGGTGAGGATCGCTTGCGGTCGTGTCATCGTCAGCTGGCCTTGTGAGGTTTCTCGGGGGCGTAGCGGGGGAATTGTTGGGCGATTTCGGTGCCGGTGAAATGGCCGACCCAGCCATCGGGCTCGGTGAAGAAGCGGATCGCCACGAAGTGGGGCTCCGGCCCCATGTCGAACCAGTGCAGGGTGCTGTCGGGCACGGCGATCAGGTCATCCTTCACGCATTCGATCTCGTAGACCTTGTCGTCCACGTGCAGCGTGAACAGGCCCGAGCCGGCCACGAAGAAACGCACCTCGTCTTCCTTGTGGAAGTGCTCGTCGAGGAATTTGGCGCGCATCTCCTCGCGCTTGGGGTTGTCCGGCGCGATGCTGACCACGTCCACGGTCTTGAAGCCGCGCTCGGCACTGATGCGGTCGATGTCGACGCGGTAGGCAGCCATGACCTGCTCGGGCGTGGCGCCGGGCTCGACCGGCTGGCTGGCATGCCAGCGCTCGAAGGTCACGCCGATCTTGGTCAGCTCGGCGGCGATGGCATCGCCGTCGCGGCTGTCGAATTCCGGAATGCTGGGATTGGTGTCGGCGAAGATACGCAGTCGGCTCATGGCGATCTGGCTCACAAGGGAAGGGGGAGGTGGCGAGGACTCAGCGCGGGCCGCGCAGCTTCAGCAGCTCGAGTTCGCAATGCAGCAGGAATTCGAAGGCCTCCAGGTGACGGCGTGCCTCGGCCATGTTGCGGCCCCAGGCATACAGACCGTGTCCTTCGATGAGATACCCCCACAGGCTCTGTTTGTCCAGCAAGGCCTCCACCTGCGCGGCCAGCACCTGCATGTCCTGCGTATTGGCGAACACCGGCACGTCCACTGCCGTTTCATGGGTGGTGTTGCCCTCGAAGGCTTTCAATAGCTCATAGCCTTCCAGCCGGATCACGCCGGCGCCGGCATACAGCCGCGAGGCGATGGTCTGCACCGGCGAATGGGTATGCAGCACGCAGCCGATCTCCGGGAAGCGGCGATACAGCTGGGTATGCAGCAGCGTCTCCGCGGACGGGCGCAACGGCCGGCCGACGGCCAGGCCATCAAAGTCCACCACCATGATGTCTTCCTCGACCAGGCGGCCCTTGTCGCGGCCGGACACGGTGATCGCGGCGTGCTGTTCGTCCAGGCGATGGGAGAAATTGCTGCTGGTGGCCGGCGTCCAGCCGGCCTGGGCCAGCTCGCGGATGTTGCCGATCAGCAGTTGCGCCAGCTCGTGCAGACGCGCGGCGCTATAGGGCAGGGGGGCAGTGGTCGCATTCATGGTCCTATTCTACTGCCCCGCCGGATTACGGTCAGGTGCAGCGCAGCAGGGTTTGTTGCTGCCACGCCCGGGTCGCGAATGGCTGACAGGAGACAAAGAGCGCGCGTCAGGCGGTGAACGCAATGGTTTTTGTTAGCCGCCTCTTGTCGGAGGCAGTCAGGGGCCAGGTGAAATGCTTAGTCGGTCGAGGGCGCGGTGCCCTCACCGCTTGCGGGACACGCCGTGAACCCGTCCCTGGGGGCTCGGTGGCGGCATCCATGCCGCCACACGGTCCCGCAACCGGTAAGGACACCGCACCAGACAGTTGGTCGGCTGCTTTCTTGAAAGCGTGGTGCTCGGCTTGCGGTGGGCAGACGCGACGTTTGCGGATTGCGCGTCAAAAACCCTTGTCTGCTGCTCGGTCTGCGGTGAGACGAGCGGTGGGAAGCCGGTCGAGACACAGTGGCTCGACCATCGCACCTCATCTTCTGCTTTCAACGATGCACACCGACCATCTCGACAGGTCCTTGCCCGCCCACCGTCGCGGGCTCTTACGCGGCATGGATGCCGCGTAAGAGCCTACAAGGACGTACTTGCGGCGTGTCCTGCGAGGGTGGGCGGGCAAGGGCCCTGCAGCCAAGTTGCAGATCAGATCAGGACCCTGCAACCAAGCCGCAGACCAGCAGATCAGGGTCCTGCAACCAGGTCACAGATCAGCCACCCAGCAGCCGAAGACTGTCACCCGCTCTGCCATACACCGGCGGGCGGTCGTTGTGTCAGTGGCTGCTAGCGCGCGCGTGCTCAGCGACCGTCGCGCAGACGGCTGTGGCGGTAGCCGTAGCCGAAATAGACCACCAGCCCGACCAGCGTCCACACCCCCATCAACATCCAGTTGTGCAGGGTCATCGCCGACAGCAGCGCCAGGCAACTCAACACGCCGGCGCTGCAGATCAGCCAGGCCACCGGCATGCGGAACGGGCGCGGCAGTTCCGGGTGGGTACGGCGCAGGATCAGCACACCGGCGCATACCGCCGCGAAGGCGATCAGCGTCCCCATCGAGGTCAGCTCGCCCAGCACATCCAGAGGAAACACCGCCGCCAGCAGGGCGATGCCTACGCCGGTGATCACGGTGTTGACGTGCGGGGTGCGGTACTTGGGATGGATGCGGGTGAAGATCGACGGCAGCAGGCCGTCGCGCGCGATGATCATGAAGATGCGCGGCTGGCCGATGATCATCACCAGCACCACCGACGACAGCCCGATCAGTGCACCCACTTCCACCACCACGCGCAGCCAGGCCAGTTGCGGATGTGCCGCTACCGCGGTCACCACCGGCTCGTCGGTGCCGAGCAGGGTGTAGGGCACCAGGCCGGTCATCACCGCCGCCATGGCGATGTAGAGCACGGTGCAGATGACCAGCGACAGGATCATGCCGATCGGCAGATCGCGTTGCGGGCGGTGCGATTCCTGCGCCGCCACCGACACTGCCTCGAAGCCGATGTAGGCGAAGAACACCATTGCCGCGCCGCGCAGCACGCCTTCCATGCCGTACTTGCCCGGGCCTTCGTTGGCCGGGATGAACGGGTGCCAGTTGGCGGTATCGACGTATTTCCAGCCCACTGCGATCACCAGCAGGATCAAGCCGGTCTTGAGGATCACCATCGCCATGTTCATTGCCGACGACTTGCGGATGCCCACGTAGCACAGCCAGGTCAGCAGCAGCACGATACCGGCCGCAGGCAGGTTGGCGATCGCGCCGGTGCGCTGCAGCTTGCCGTCCAGCGGCGCGCTGACCAGGGCGGCCGGCAGGTGGATGTTGAAATGTTCCAGCAGGCTGAGGAAGTAGCCGGTCCAGCTGACCGCCACCGCCGAGGCGGAGACGCCGTATTCCAGCACCAGCATCCAGCCGATGAACCAGGCCGCCAGTTCGCCGAAGGTGGCGTAGGTATAGGTGTAGGCACTACCGGACACCGGCACCATCGCGGCAAATTCGGCGTAGGCCATCGCGCAGAACGCGCAGCACACCGCGGCCAGCACGAACGACAGCATGATCGCCGGGCCGGCATGGTCGGCCGCGGCCTGGCCGGTGATGACGAAGATGCCGCCGCCGATCACCGCGCCAATGCCCAGGGCAGTCAGCCCCCAGGGCCCGAGTGCACGTTGCAGGCCCAGCCCGTCGGCCGCCTCATGGCTGGCGTGCGGGTGTTTGGTGGCCCAGAGTTGCTTGAACATGCAGCGGTTCCTGTTGAATCCCTGCACATGGAGGTGCGGGCGTGTGCGAGATGTGCGGGCTCTTGCGAGGGACTTGCAGTCAAACCCTGCGGGCCAGCCGGCTATGGCGAATGCCATACCCGAAATAGATGACCAGGCCGATCACGGTCCAGCCCACGAACACCTTCCAGTGTTCCTGGAAGGCCTGGAAGAACAGGAACAGGCAGGCCAGCGCGCCGAGCGGGCAGATCAGCATCGCCAGCGGCACCCGGAACGGCCGTGGCAGATCCGGCTTGGTGAAACGCAGCACCATGACCCCGGCGCACACGGTGGCGAAGGCGAGCAGGGTGCCCATCGACACCAGTTCGCCCAGCACGCTGAGCGGGATCAGCCCGGCCAGCAGCGCCGCGACCACGCCGACGAAGATCGTTCCGACGTAGGGCGTGTGGAACTTCGGGTGCACCTTGCCGAACAGTCTGGGCATCAACCCGTCCTTGGCCATGGTGTAGAAGATGCGCGGCTGCGCCATCAGCATCACCAGCACCACCGAGGACAGGCCGGCGATTGCACCGATCTCCACTGCGGTCTTGAGCCAGGTCAGCTGCGGGTGCGCTTCCAGCGCCGTGGCCACCGGCTTGGCGGTGCCGAGCTGGGTGTAGGGCAGCAGGCCGGTCAGCACCGCGCAGACGATGATGTAGATGACGGTGCAGACCGCCAGCGATACCAGAATGCCGATCGGCATGTTCTTCTGCGGATCCTTGGTCTCGCCGGCGGAGGTGGAGACCGCGTCGAAGCCGATGTAGGAGAAGAACACGATGGACGCCGCACGGAACACGCCGTCCCAGCCGAACTGGCCCGGCCCGGTGTTTTCCGGAATGAAAGGGTGCCAGTTGGCCGGATCGATGTAGGCGATGCCGAAGCCGACGAACAGGCAGATCACCACCACCTTGATCGCCACCACGATGGCATTGGCAAACGCCGACTGGGTGACGCCCACGTAGCACAGCATGCTCACCGCAGCCACGATCAGCACGGCCGGCAGGTTGATGAGGTTGCCGGAGCTGACAAAGTTGTGGCCGTCCCAGGCCAGTGGTGCACCGGCCAGCTCCGCCGGGAACGGTAATCCGAGCGTGCCGGTCAGGAAACTGATCAGGTAGGCCGACCAGCCGACCGCCACGCTGGAGCCGGCAAACAGGTATTCCAGCACCAGGCACCAGCCGATGAACCAGGCGATGCCTTCGCCAAGGGTGGCGTATGAATACGAGTAGGCGCTGCCGGAGACCGGCATCATCGCCGCGAACTCTGCGTAGCACAGGCCGGCGAACGCACAGGCGATGCCGGCGAACACGAAGGACAGCATCACCGCCGGGCCGGCATGGTTGGCAGCGGCCTGGCCGGTCAGCACGAAGATGCCGGCGCCGATCACCGCGCCGATGCCGAGCATGATCAGGTGCTTGGCGGTGAGGGTGCGTTGCAGGGTGGCTTCGCCTTGCAGGCTGCCTTCGACCGGTTCGCCCCCGTCCACATGTCCAGCGGGCTCGATCGGTTTGACCCTCAACAGAGACTTCAGCATTCGGTACATCCCTAAGTGGCAAGGCTAAGGCGCTGGCGCCCGGGCGAAGGTGTGCGCCGCGTCCCCAACGGACAGGCAAGCGGCCTACCTTGCCAAAGCTACACGCTCACGACAAGCACGTACGCAGCATGAATGGCGATAATGGCCACCTTGCCCGCGACGGGCGACCGAGAACGACAGATGGTGGATGCAAGCCTGCAACAGCGATTGGCCGACTACCGCGCACGCTGGCCCGACGAAGCCGGGCTGGCCGAGCAGTTCGCACAACTGCTGGACGATGCCACCAACCCGTTCCTGCGCGAGCGTGTCGAAGGTCATTTCACCGGTTCGGCCTGGGTGGTCAGCGCCGATGGCACGCGCACGTTGCTGACCCACCACCGCAAGCTGCAGCGCTGGCTGCAGCTGGGCGGGCACGCCGACGGCGACCGCGACCTGGCGCAGGTGGCCCTGCGCGAGGCGCAGGAGGAATCCGGATTGAGCGGCTTGCGCCTGGTGGATGCAGACATCTTCGACCTGGACCGCCACTGGATTCCCGCACGCGGCGAGGTGGCCGGGCACTGGCACTACGACGCGCGCTATGTGGTGGTGGCTGGAGCGGACGAGGCGTTCGAGGTCAGCGAGGAGTCACTGGCCCTGGCGTGGCGGCCGATCGCCGAGCTGCTTGCCGATCCGCAGCTGGATCCGTCGATGCGGCGCATGGCCGAGAAGTGGGTGGCGCGAGGCGTGTAAGGGGATTGAGGGCGTGTGCCCTCATCCGCCCTGCGGGCACCTTCTCCCGCAAGCGGGAGAAGGGAGCGCGCTGGAGAAAGAAGTACGCGGGGGAAGGGCGCCAGCGGGAGAAAAAGGGGGCGCGGAAGAAAGGAGCACGCGCGAGAGGGGCGCGAGCGGGAGAAGGGAGCTGGCGGGAGAAGAGGGCGCGCGTAAGAGGGGAGCGCGCGCGAGGGACGCGAGCGGTAGAAGGTAGCTTGCGGGAGAAGAAGGCGCGCGGAAGAGGGGAGCGCGCGCGAGGGACGCGAGCGGGACAAGGGAGCACGCGAGAGAAGGGAGGGAGCACCCGGGAGGGGAGAGCACCCGGGAGAAGGGAGCTCCCGGGAGCAGGGAGCTCCCGGGAGCAGGGTGACCTGCACTTGCTTCTCCCGCTTGCGGGAGAAGGTGGCGCAAAGCGCCGGATGAGGGCCGCGGATGAGGGCCGCGCGTGCATCAACAGATCAATACAAGATCCGCGTCCGCAAGGTCCCCTCGATCAACGCCAGGCCTTCCTTCAGCGCGGTGGCCTGCGCCTCGCTGGCGCTGACGTCGATCACCACGTAGCCCACCTTGGCATCGGTGCGCAGGAACTGGCCGTCGATGTTGACGTTGTGGCGCGAGAACAGTTCGTTGATCTTGGACAGCACGCCCGGCACGTTGCGGTGGATGTGCAACAGGCGCAGGCTGTCGGGATGCTCGGGCAGGGTGACCTCGGGGAAGTTCACTGCCGACAGGGTGCTGCCGTTGTCGCTGTAGCGCACCAGCTTGGCGGCCACTTCGACACCGATATTGTCCTGCGCTTCCAGCGTGCTGCCGCCCACGTGCGGGGTCAGGATCACGTTGTCGTGTGCGGTCAACGGGGATTCGAACGCGTCGCCGTTGCCCTTGGGCTCGATCGGGAACACGTCCACCGCCGCGCCGCCGATCTGGCCGGAGCTCAGCGCCGCGTCCAGAGCGTCGATGTCGATCACGGTGCCACGCGAGGCGTTGATCAGGTGCGCGCCGTGTTTCATGCGCGCGATTTCCGCCGCGCCGATCATGTCCTTGGTCGACGGCGTCTCCGGCACATGCAGGGTCACCACGTCCGCGCGTGCCAGCAGGTCGTCCAGGTCGATCGCCGCACGCGCGTTGCCCAGCGACAGCTTGGTTTCGATGTCGTGGAAGATCACCTGCATGCCCAGCGACTCGGCCAGCACGCCGACCTGGGTGCCGATATGCCCGTAACCGACGATGCCCAGCACCTTGCCGCGCGTTTCGTGGCTGCCGGCGGCCGACTTGGACCACCCACCGCGATGGCATTGGGCATTCTTCTGCGGGATGCCGCGCAACAGCAGGATCGCTTCGGCGATGACCAGCTCGGCCACGCTGCGGGTATTGGAGTAGGGCGCGTTGAACACCGGGATGCCGGCCAGTTCGGCCGCATCCAGGTCGACCTGGTTGGTGCCGATGCAAAAGCAGCCCACCGCGATCAACCGCTTGGCATGTGCCAGCACCTGCGCGCTCAACTGCGTGCGCGAGCGGATGCCGACGATATGCGCCTCGGCGATGCGGGCGATCAACTCATCTTCCGGCAACGATTTGGCGTGCAGCTCGATCTGCGAATAACCGGCGGCGCGGAACACATCCACGGCGGTCTGGCTGATGCCTTCCAGCAACAGGACGCGGATGTCCTGCTTGGGAAACGAGGTTCTCTTCGGCGACATGGGGGAGCGCATTGCAGCAATCGGGCCGGCAACTATGCCAGATGGGCTACGCGATGGGGCGGTCGCAACGCAGTGTTTGCGCAGGCAAAGTCCTTGCGGTGCAACGGTTTCAGCTGAATCCAACACCGCCTCGGCCGCATGCCGTGCAGCTGGACGAGGCTGGCGCGCACTGGCACGCTGTGCGGTTCCTACCGCAGCGCCGTGTGCCATGACCGATCCCCGCATCCTTTCGTTGCAACAGGCCGTGCCCGCGTTGCGTTTGAAGACCGAGCCGGCCGACCTGGAACACTACGGCCGCGACTGGACGCGGCGCTGGACGCCCAACCCGCTTGCGATCGCCTTGCCCGGCTCGGTGGACGAGGTGCAGGCGGTGCTGCGCTGGGCAAATGCGCATGCGGTGGCGGTAGTGCCTTCGGGCGGGCGCACCGGCCTCTCCGGCGGCGCGGTGGCCGCCAACGGTGAGCTGGTGCTGAGCCTGGAGCGCCTGAACAAGCCGCTGGAGTTCAACGCGGTGGATCGCACGCTCACCGTCCAGGCCGGCATGCCGCTGGAGGCGGTGCACAACACCGCGCGCGAGCATGGGCTGGTGTATCCGGTGGACTTTGCCGCACGCGGTTCCTGCTCGATCGGCGGCAACATCGCCACCAATGCCGGCGGCATCCGCGTGATCCGCTACGGCAACACCCGCGAATGGGTGGCCGGCCTGAAGGTGGTCACCGGTGCCGGCGAACTGCTCGAACTCAACAATGCGCTGGTGAAGAATTCCAGCGGCTACGATTTCCGCCATCTGCTGATCGGCTCCGAAGGCACGCTCGGTGTGGTGGTCGAAGCGACGCTGCGATTGACCGACCCGCCGCCGCCCAGCAACGTGATGCTGCTGGCGCTGCCCTCGTTCGAGGTGCTGATGCAGGTGTTCGCCGCCTTCCGCGCGAAGCTGCGGCTGGAGGCGTTCGAATTCTTTACCGACCGCGCACTGGAGCACGTGCTGGCGCACGGCGCGCAGGCACCGTTTGCGCAGGTGCATCCGTACTACGTGGTCACCGAATTCGCCGCCGGCGACGCGGCGCAGGAAGCCGCGGCGATGGCGGCATTCGAGACCTGCATGGAGCAGGGCTGGGTCAGCGACGGGGTGATCAGCCAGAGCGATGCGCAGGCCGCGCAACTGTGGCGACTGCGCGAAGGCATCACCGAGGCGCTGGCGCGCTACACGCCCTACAAGAACGACGTGTCGGTGCGCATCTCGGTGATGCCGGCATTCCTGGCCGAAACCCAGGCGCTGCTGCACGATGCGTATCCGCATTTCGATGTGGTGTGGTTCGGCCATATCGGCGATGGCAACCTGCATATCAACGTGCTCAAGCCCGATGGCACCAGCCAGGCCGATTTCGTCGCGGCCTGCGACCAGGTGACCAAGTTGCTGGCGCAGGCCTTGCAGCGTTTTGGCGGCAGCATCTCTGCCGAACACGGCATCGGCCTGGTCAAGAAGGCCTACCTGTGGAGCACGCGCTCGGCCGAGGAGATCGCCTTGATGCGCGGGATCAAGCATGTGCTCGACCCTCATCTTTTGCTGAATCCCGGCAAGCTGTTCGAGATCGACGACGCGCCTGCCGCTGCACGTGCCGGTTAGTCTTTCACCACCTTCACATGGAATCGATACGCCAATGATGCGCTCCCTCGTGTTTTGCGCCCTGACGCTGCTGCCGCTGGCAGCCGTTGCCTCCAGCTTGGCCGGGACCTCGGCCGGCGCATCGTCGGCCGGTTCGTCCAATTCCTCCGGCAGCAGTTCCGGCGACGACAAGGTGGTGGCCGACGCACGCGAAGATGCGGCCGGCTTTGTCGCCAGCAATGGCGCGATCCGCGGCGTGCGTCTGGAAGCGGCGCTGATGCAGCTGCGCAGCCGTAGCGATGCAGCGCGGCTGTCCAGCGACCTGGAACTGGCGCAGTCCATCCTGGGCCAGTGAGTTCTCCACGCCGGTGCTGGTGGCTGTGGCTGGCTGCAGCGATCGCACCGGCGGTGCAGGCCGAACCACGCGTCGATGTCGATCCGCAGGGCCTGTCGGCGGCGCAGATCGAGGCTTCGCGTGCCTTGGTGCAGCAGGTTGCGCAGCGCCTGCCGCCGGCCTGGATGCAGCGTATCGACGCACCGATCCAGCTGCAGTGGCATACGGATTTGCCGGCACACGTGCATGGCCGCGCGATCGGCCGGCGCATCCTGCTCGATCGTGCGCTGCTGGATGCGTGGAGCACGCAGGCTGCCGCTGCGCAGGCCGACCCCGGTGCACCGGCCACGCGCGCGGCGATGGCGGCGGTGGTGCACGAACTGGCGCACGTGCTGGACCGTGGTGCGCACGGTGGCCTGTCGCGTGCCCCGCGCCTGCGCGACCTGGCTGGCTGGCAGGTGCGTCCCTGGCGGATCGGGCGTGGCGCAAACCGGTTCAGCGATCGCAGCCCCGACGATTACGAACGCCGCAGCCCGGCCGAATTCGTCGCGGTGAATCTCGAACACTACGTGCTCGATGCCGATTACCACTGCCGGCGTCCGGCGCTGGCGGCCTGGTTTGCCGAGCAGGTTGGCGCCATGCCCGATGCAACGCGCTGCGAGGCGGCGCTGCCGTATCTGCAGGCCGACAACGATGCCGGCGCAATGTCATTGCTGGCACTGGATCCATCGCGGGTGTATTCGGTGGATTACCTGCTGGCCGAGGGCAATGCGCAGCCGATGAGCCGCTGGGGCCACAGCATGCTGCGTCTGGTGATCTGCGCCCCTGGCCGTGCGCCCGGCCCCGATTGCCGTCTGGATCTGCAGTATCACCGCGTGCTGTCGTTCCGCGCCTTCGTCGGCGATGTGCAGATTTCCAGCTGGCGCGGGCTGACCGGCGCGTATCCTTCGCGGCTGTTCGTATTGCCCTTGAATCAGGTGGTCGACGAATACACCAAGGTGGAGCTGCGTGCCCTGTCGTCGGTGCCGCTGAAGCTCACGCCCGAGGAGATCGCCGCGCTGCTCGCACGCGCCGCGCAGGTGCACTGGAGTTACGACGGGCGCTACTACTTCATTGGCAACAATTGCGCGGTGGAGACTTTCAAGCTCCTGCACGACGGCGTGCCGCGGCTGGCCGCGGCCGGGCTGTCGTCGATCACCCCGCGCGGCGTGCGCCAGCGGCTGCACCGTGCCGGCATCGCCGACCTGCAGGTGCTGGACGACCGTGCGCAGGCGACTCGCCAAGGCTATTACTTCGAGTCGGCGGCGGCGCATTACCAGGCCATGTTCGAGGTGATCCGGCGCGGCCTGCCGCTGCCGCAGACCAGCGTGGAGCAATGGCTGGACGCGCGGCCGGACGCACGTGCGCAATGGTTCGAGCGCGGCGGTCTGCGCGAGACGGCTGCAGCGTTGTTGCTGGAACAGGCCGCGTTGCGCCGCCAGGAGTTGCTGGCACGCGATGCGCTCAAGCGCCTGCTGACACCCGGCGCAGCCGGGCGTGACCCGGTGCAGGGTCAACTGCAATCACTATTTGCGCGGCAGGCCCAGCTCAGTCACCCGGCCACGCTGTTGGGCAGCGCCGGCTACGGACTGCCGCAAGCAGACGAGCAGCTGGACCTGAGCGCGCGCGTGGCGCAGGAAACCGGCGTACTGGTCGACGGCTGGAAACAGCTGCAGGCACTGGGGCGGCAGCAACTGCCGGCCGAGGTCCGCACTGGATTGGAGCAGGGCGAGGCAAATGTGCAACGTCTGCGCGCCCGCCTGCGCGGGCTAGCGCGGGGTGATGCGGCTGCCGACAAACTGCGGTCAGGGATGCGGATACCTCTGCAGGCGCAATAGCGGTTCGGACTACGCGGGGGAGGGCGGTACCGGCCCCTCTCCCTGCGGGGCGAGAAGGCCGGGCGTGCGCGTCACCGGCGCGCGGAGCGGGGATTGGGGTCAAGGGACGGGGCGAAGCTCTCGTAGAGGTCCAACTGCATGAGGCTTCGCCCGTCCCCTCATCCGGCGCTTTGCGCCACCTTCTCCCGATGGGGGAAGGGATGCGCTGTTGTCTGCAGCTGCAAGTCCCAGTTTCCAGTGCTCCGGCCAGGGACGACGCATGCGCCAGCTGGCACCTGTCACACCAGCCAGCGCTCCTCAGCCAGTCGGTTGCAGATCCGCCTGCACCGAATACCTGCGCAGCCAGTCGCTGACCTGCGCGTTGTTGCGGTACTGCTGCATCAGCCTTGCAAGCCGTGCCGGTGCCGGCGTGCAGAACTGCGCGATCGCCACGTCGATTTCGTGGCGACGATCGGCGTCGTACGGCTCCTCGCCCGCGAAGTGCTCGCAGGTGTCGTAGTCCTCCACCAGCGTGCGCACATCCTCCGGCATGCCGCACAGGCCGGGCGGATGTTGCAGCCACTCCGCGTCCACCTTGGCGTCGGTGCAGGCCACCGGCGCGGGCGTGGCTGCGGACGTCGGCGCCGTAGCCGGTTGCCCCGTGCAGGCGGCCAACAGCCCCAGCGCAAGGACCACGACCGGCGTGCGCATCAGTCGGCGCGGCCCGCGAATTCGCCGGTGGTGGTGTTGACCAGCACGCGCTCACCGTTGGTGATGTACTCGGGCACCATGATTTCCAGGCCGGTGTTGAGCTTGGCCGGCTTGGGCCGCTTGGTGGCGGTGCCGCCCTTGAGTTCGGGCGGGGTTTCGATCACTTCCAGCGTCACCGTCTGCGGCAGTTGCACGGCCACCGGCTGGTCGTCGATCACCTGCACGTAGATGCCGGTCAGCCCGTCGGTGATGTAGCCGGCGTCGGTGCCGATCACCTCCGCATCCAGCGTGTACGGCGTGAAGTCTTCGTCGTCCATGAACACGAACGCCTCGCCATCCTTGTACGAGAACGTGGACAGGCGACGCAGCAGTTCCACTTCCGGCAGGTTGTCGTCGGCGTCGAAGCTGGCGTCGGTTTTCACACCGCCCGGCACGCTGTACATGATGAAGCGGAAGCGCACATTGCCGCCGCGGCCCTGCGGCGAGCTGCGCTCGATGTCGCGGATCTGGTAAATGCCGCCGTTGTATTCGACGACGTTGCCTTTCTTGATGTCGTTGGCTTTCATGGATATAAGTCGGAGATTTGGGATTGGGGATTTGGGATTGGCAAGTGCGGCTGGGTTGCAGGCGGCGGTTGCCGTTGCGAATCCCCAATCCCGACTCACCAATCCCGGCTACTTGGGTGCCAGGCGCACGCCGCCGTCCAGGCGAATCACCTCGCCATTGAGATAGCGATTGCGCAGGATGAAGGCGACGGTGTCGGCATATTCGTCGGGTTGGCCCAGGCGCGAGGGGAACGGGATCGCCGCGGCCAGCGATTGCTGCACCGCCTCGGGCATGCCGTCCACCATCGGGGTCCAGAACACGCCCGGAGCGATCGTCATCACGCGGATGCCGAAGCGCGCCAGTTCGCGTGCCATCGGTAAGGTCATGCCGACCACGCCGCCCTTGCTGGCGGCATAGGCGGCCTGGCCGATCTGGCCTTCGTAGGCGGCCACCGAGGCGGTGTTGATGATCACGCCGCGCTCGCCGTCGTCGCCGGCATGGTTGTGTTGCATCACGTCGGCCGCGGCCTTGGCCACGTTGAAGCTGCCGACCAGGTTGACCAGCACGGTGGTGCGGAAGGTCGCCAGCGGCATCGGCGCTTCCTTGCCGAGCACCCGGCCCGAGCCCAGGATGCCGGCGCAATTCACCACCAGGTTGAGCCCGCCCAGCGCCTGCGCGGCCTGCGCCACGTTGGCGGCAACCTGCGCCTCGTCGGTGACATCGGTGGCGACATACAGTGCGTTGCCCGCACCGAGCAGCGCCAGCGCCGCGTCGGCCTTGTCGGCGTTGACGTCGAACAGCGCGACCTTGCCGCCATCGGCCACGATGCGCTGCGCCACGGCCAGGCCCAGGCCGGAAACGCCGCCGGTGACGATGGCAAGAACAGAAGAAGGCTGCATGCGGTGGTTCCTCGGAGATACTGGAGGCCGGTGATGCCGGCCGGCGAACGGGTGACGACGCAGCCGGCGATTCTAGCCGAAGCGTTAGCGCGACTGATCCTGGAATGGAGCGGGCGCGGCGACGGTGGCATGCCGGACTGGCGCCTCAGTCGGCGGCCGCCAGGGCCTTGCCGACCTTGCTGCCGGTCTGGCGGCCGAGCAACTGCGCCAGCCAGCGGCCGGTGTCGGCGAGGGCAGGCAGGTCGATGCCGGTCGGCATGCCCAGCCCGTGCAGCAGGTACACCACGTCTTCGCTGGCGACATTGCCGCTGGCGCCCTTGGCGTAGGGGCAGCCGCCGGCCCCGGACACCGCCGCATCGACCACGCGCACGCCTTGCTCCAGGCAGGCGGCGATATTGGCCAGCGCCTGGCCATAGGTGTCGTGGAAGTGCACTGCCAATGCCGGCATCGGCACCGCCTGCGCCACGGCGGCCAGCATCTGGCGTGCCTTGCCCGGTGTGCCCACGCCGATGGTGTCGCCCAGCGAAATCTCGTAGCAGCCCAGCGTGTACAGCCGTTGCGCGACATCGACCACGTCGGCCACCGGCACCTCGCCCTGGTACGGGCAGCCCAGTACGGTGGAGACGTAACCGCGCACGCGCACGCCGTCGAGGGCGGCCTGTTCCAGGATCGGGCGAAAGCGTTCGATCGATTCGTCGATGCCGGCGTTGGTATTGGTGCGATTGAAGGCTTCCGACGCCGCGGTGAACACCGCCACTTCCCGTGCACCGGCGGCGCGCGCGCGCGCATAGCCCTGCAGGTTGGGCACCAGCACCGGATAGGCGATGCCCGGCGCCTGGGTGATGCCGGCGAACACCTCGGCCGCGTCGGCCAGTTGCGGCACCCAGCGCGGGCTGACGAAGCTGGTCGCCTCGATGCTGCGCAGTCCGGTCGCGGAGAGTCGGTCGATCAGCGCGATCTTGTCGGCGGTGGCGATCGGTGTGGCTTCGTTCTGCAGGCCATCGCGCGGGCCGACTTCGACAATGCGCACGAAGTCGCTCATGCCGCACCCTCCGGCAACCAGGCCGGGCTGCGCTTGTCGAGGAAGGCACCCAGGCCTTCCTGGCCTTCCGGGGAAACGCGCAGGCGTGCGATCCACGCGGCGTTGGCGGCGTCGATGGCGTCGCGGTCGGTCGGCGGCAGCGCCGCGCGCACCAAGGCCTTGGCGCTGGCGGCCGCCAGTGGCGCGGCCGCCAGCAACAGGCGGACCTGGCGCTCCACCGCGATATCCAGTTGGTCGGCGGTGACCAGTTGATGCAGCAGGCCCAGCAACTGCGCGGTGGCCGCGTCGAAGATCTCGGCAGTGGCGAACCAGCGCCGCGCCTGGCGCGCGCCGATCGCCGCGATCACGTACGGCGAAATGACCGCCGGCAGCAGGCCGAGCTTGCTCTCGGTCAGCCCGAAGCGCGCCTCGGTGCAACCGATGGCGATATCGCAGCACGCCACCAGGCCCACGCCCCCGCCGAACGCCGCGCCGTTGACGCGCGCGATGGTCGGCTTGGGCAGTTCGTCCAGCGTGCGCATCAGGCGCGCCAGGGCGAGCGCATCGGCCGCGTTGTCGGCCTCGCTGGCGCCGGCCATGCCGCGCATCCAGTTCAGGTCGGCGCCCGCAGAGAACGCGGCGCCGGCACCGGTGATCACCACCACCCGGATCTGCGCTGCCCGGCCGGCCTGCTGCAAGGCGTCGGTGAGCGCGCTGATCAAGGTCGCATCGAAGGCGTTATGCACCGCCGGGCGGTGCAGACGTAACGTACGGACCGCTCCCTGGTCCTCCACGATCAAGCCGGTGTCCTGCATTGCGTCAACGTCCATGAATGGGATGCGAACCATGATAGTGGCACGGGTCGGCCGAGCCATGACGCGGTGCGTCGATGCTAGAATTGAGAACCATTCCTAACAATCAGGCCGTCTTTGTGACGTTGTCCGACATGCCTCTGCATCGCGCCGCCATCGTGGAATCCGTGGAGGAGCGTCTGCCCAACGACACGATCGCCAGGCGGCTGCGCGAACTGGGCTTTGTCGCTGGCGAGGAAGTCACGGTACTGGCGACCGGTCCGGTCGGGCGCGAACCCTTGCTGGTGCAGGTCGGTTACACGCGGTTCGCCCTGCGGCGCAGCGAGGCCGCCCGCGTGCAGGTGCGCGTCGATGGAGCGCAGGCATGAGCACCGCAACCGTCCCCATGCGTCTGGCGCTGGTCGGCAACCCCAACAGTGGCAAGACCGCACTGTTCAACCAGCTGACCGGCAGCCGGCAGAAGGTCGCCAATTACACCGGCGTCACCGTCGAACGCAAGGAAGGGCATTTCCGTGCGCCGTCCGGGCGCGACTTCGCGGTGCTGGATCTGCCGGGCGCCTACAGCCTGCAGCCGGCCAGCCTGGATGAAGCGATCACCCGCGACCTGTGCCGCGGCTTCTATCCCGGTGAGCCTGCGCCTGACGTGCTGGTGTGCGTGATGGATGCGACCAACCTGCGCCTGCATCTGCGCTTTGCGCTGGAGCTGCGCGAGCTGGGCCGGCCGATGATCGTGGCGCTGAACATGGTCGACGCCGCGCAGCGGCGCGGCATCGTCATCGACCTGCCGGCGCTGGAACAGGCGCTCGGGGTGCCGGTGGTGGAAACGGTGGCGGTGCGCCGCGGCGGTGCCAAGGCCCTGGTCGAGCGGCTCGATACGCAGGCGGCCAGCCTGGCCGCGCCGTCGGCCACGCCACCGGCCGACGGCAACTACCACGCCCAGGTGCGGCAGATCCTGGGTGCGGCAGTGACCATGCCCACGCGCACCTCGCGGGTGGACGATGCGCTGGACCGCTGGCTGCTGCATCCGGTCTGGGGCCTGGTCACGCTGGCGGTGGTGATGTTCCTGATCTTCCAGGCGGTGTACGCCTGGGCCAACCCAGTGATGGACCTGATCGATGCCGGTACCGCGATGCTGGGCGAGTGGGTGGGCACCACGCTGCCGGAGGGTCCGCTCAACAGCCTGCTCAAGGACGGCATCATCACCGGCCTGGGCGGGGTGATCAAGTTCCTGCCGCAGATCCTGATCCTGTTCGCCTTCATCCTGGCGCTGGAGGAGTCCGGCTACCTGCCGCGCGCGGCCTTCCTGCTCGATCGCATGATGTCGGCGGCCGGTTTGTCCGGGCGCTCGTTCATTCCGCTGCTGTCGAGCTTTGCCTGCGCGGTGCCCGGCATCATGTCCACCCGCAGCATCCAGGACCCACGCGACCGGCTCGCCACCATCATGGTCGCGCCCCTGATGACGTGTTCGGCGCGGTTGCCGGTGTATGCGCTGCTGATCGGCGCCTTCATTCCGCAAAAAACCGTGTGGGGCATCTTCAACCAGCAAGGCCTGATCCTGTTCGCGCTGTATGCCGCGGCCATCGTCAGCGCACTGCTGGTGTCGTGGACGATGAAGAAGTGGCGCCGCGACAAGAGCGAGCATCCGTTGATGCTGGAGCTGCCGTCCTACCGCCTGCCGCATCTGCCGGACCTGGCGCTGGGGCTGTGGGAGCGTGCGATGATCTTCCTCAAGCGCGTCGGCGGCATCATTCTGGCCCTGACCATCCTGCTGTGGTTCCTGCTGTCGTTTCCCGCCGCGCCAGCCGACGCCACCTTGCCGGCGATCGATTACAGCTTCGCCGGGCGCATCGGCCATGCGATGGCGATCTTCTTCGCGCCGCTGGGCTTCAACTGGCAGATCTGCATCGCGCTGATTCCCGGCCTGGCCGCGCGCGAAGTGGCGGTTGCCTCGCTGGCGACGGTGTACGCGCTGTCGGCTGCCGACGACGATGCCGCCGCGCAGGCCCTGTCGCCGCTGATCAGCGATGGCTGGTCGCTGGCCACCGCGCTGTCGCTGCTGGTCTGGTACATCTATGCACCGATGTGCATTTCCACGCTGGCCACGATCAAGCGCGAAACCAACTCGTGGAAGCAGATGACCATCAGCGCGGTGTACCTGTTCGCGCTGGCCTACCTGGCCTCGCTGGTGACCTACCAGCTGGCCGTGCTGCTGGGAGCCGGCTGAGGTGGATCTGTCGCTCACCTTGCAATATGTGGTCATCGCCCTGGCGGTGTTGCTCAGCCTGTGGGTGGTGATGAAGAAGCAATTCCCCGGCACGCTGCGGCGCCTGCGTGGCGCAGTGGCGATCGGCCTGTTGCGCGATGGGCGGCCTGCATGGATGCGGGCGCTGGGCCGCCGCGTCGCACCGCCGGCCGCGCAGAACGCCGCGGCCTGTGGTGGCTGCGACAGCTGCGGGCCGACGCCGCCCCGTCGTCACTGACGCACTGCATCCCTTACACTTGCGCGGCCGCAGGACGCGGTGGTGCAGGGGACGCAGATGCGGTTGTTGGTGTTGTTGGCGGTCCTGGCGGCGGTCGCCGGTGTTTACAACTATGGCGGCAATGCGCTGGACGAAGCGCAGGTGCGCGATTTCTACGCCGCGCACGACAAGGCGATGCGTGGTCAGGACGGCGAAGCGCTGTGTGCGATGACCGCGCCGGCGTTCGAAATGGTGGTGCTGTACCGCATGGATTCGCATCAGCAGCGGCAGACCACCACACGCGAGCAGTACTGCAAATCCAATGGCGAGTGGGCGCAGGTGCTGCGTCAGATGCGTCATGTGGCCAACCCGGAAGAGGTGATCGACTACAAGCAGTCGATCACCAGGATCGAGATCGCCGCCGATGAAGCCTCGGCCTTGGTCGAGACACGTGCCACGCTCGGCTTGCCGGGGGTGCGCATGACCTTCCGCTCGCGCGACAAGCTGATCCGAAAGCGCTGGAAGACCTTGATCGAACGCAGCGAAGGCACGGCCTGGGTCGGCCCGGCGTACGAGTAGGCGCCGCCGGCACTATCGCTGCCGCATTGCCAAGGCGGTGCCATCGATGCGCGGACGCGATGCCGGTCATCGACACGCGCCGATCTGGCTCGCTGCCCAGCCGACCTGCGCACGCAGCCTGCGTCGGCGGAAACAGGTGACATTCCGTGCAAGGCCATGCACGTGTGGCGATCGCCTTGCTGGCAGGCGCCAGCGCGAGGACATCGACCGCACTGCACGGCAATGTCGGTAGCGCCAGCGCAACGCAGGAAAGCAGGTCGCCACGCGTGGCGATGGTCGGTGT
Organism: Xanthomonas sp. BRIP62409; assembly: GCF_003992965.1. Classification (NCBI taxonomy): domain Bacteria; kingdom Pseudomonadati; phylum Pseudomonadota; class Gammaproteobacteria; order Lysobacterales; family Lysobacteraceae; genus Xanthomonas; species Xanthomonas sp. BRIP62409. The sequence goes on from NZ_QEZJ01000014.1 coordinate 159,437, forward strand.
GGCACTAACCCCGTCATTGGCCGAGGTGCGTATCCGACGCTGCAGTGCACAGCGCGCCGTCCATACGCCTTCGCTATGCTTGGGCCATGACGACCTCCTTCCAGATCTCCCGGCGTGCGCAGGCGCTGACCAGTTCGGCGATTCGCGAAATCCTCAAGGTGACCGAGCGGCCGGAGGTGATTTCCTTCGCCGGCGGGCTGCCCTCGCCGGCCACCTTTCCGGTGGAGCGCATGCGCGCGGCCAGCGATCAGGTGCTGCGCGATGCGCCGCAGGCCGCACTGCAATACGGCCCCACCGAAGGCTATGCGCCGCTGCGCGACTGGGTGGCCGCACGCCTGAGCCGCGACGGCGCCAGCATCCGGCCCAGCCAGGTGCTGATCACCACCGGCTCGCAGCAGGGGCTGGACCTGCTCGGCAAGGTCTTCATCGATGAGGGCAGCAAGGTGCTGGTGGAAACGCCAAGCTACCTGGGTGCGTTGCAGGCGTTTTCGCTGTTCCAGCCTAGCTTCGTCGGCATGCCCTCGGACGAGGACGGGGTGGTGATGGACGCGTTGGACCCTGCATTGCTGGCCGATGCGCGCTTTCTGTACTGCCTGCCGAATTTCCAGAACCCCACCGGTCGCCGGTTGCCGCTGGCGCGGCGCCAGGCCCTGGTGGAGCGCGCAGCGGCAGCGGGCGTGCCGATCGTCGAAGACGATCCGTATGGCGAGCTGTATTACAGCGGCCGGCCGCTGCCGAGCCTGTTGTCGCTCAATCCGGAGGGCGTGATCTACATGGGCTCGTTCTCCAAGGTGCTCGCGCCCGGCTTGCGGCTGGGCTATGTGGTTGCGCCCGAGGCGGTGCTGGGCAAGCTGATCCAGGCCAAACAGGCGGCCGATCTGCATACGCCGTCGTTCACCCAGCGCGTGGTCCACCAGACGCTGCAGGACGATTTCCTGGACACGCATATCCCGCAGATCCGCGCGCTGTATGCGCGTCAATGCAGCCTGATGCTGGAGGCCCTGGATCGGCATTTCCCGCCCCAGGTGCAATGGAATCGCCCCGAAGGCGGCATGTTCCTGTGGGTGAGCCTGCCGCCCGGGCTGGACGGCACCGCGCTGCTGGCGCGTGCGATCGCGCGCAATGTCGCGTTCGTGCCGGGCGCGCCGTTCTACGCCACCTTGCCGCAGGTCAATACCTTGCGGCTGTCGTTCGTCACCGTGCCCGGCGACAGGATCGATGCCGGCATCCAGGTCCTGGGTGAGGTGTTGCGCGAGGCGCTGGCCGAGTTGCCCGGGCAGGGCGCGTGAGCACGCAGACCAGTGGCGTGCAGGCGCCGGCGCTCGCGGTCAGCATCGACCGCGTGGCGATCGGGGTCGCACGCGATTTCACCCGGCCCGGTAGCCGCAGCGCCATCGACAAGCGTGCGGTGAGCGGGCCTGTGCGCGTCGGTCCGGACGGGCTGCACGGTGACGAGCAGGGCGACCTGCGTGTGCATGGCGGGCCGGACAAGGCGATCCATCACTATCCGCGCGATCACTACGCTGCCTGGCAGGCCGACCTCGGCGCGCATGCGTTGCTGGAGACGGCCGGCGCGTTCGGCGAGAACCTGAGCAGCGTCGGCCTTACCGAGGCCGAGGTCTGTCTGGGCGATCGCTTTGCATTGGGTACGGCGGTGGTGGAAGTGTCGCAACTGCGTCAGCCGTGCTGGAAGCTGTCCGACCGCTTCGGCCTGCGCGACATGGCGCGCCGCGTGCAGGACACCGGCCGCACCGGCTGGTATTACCGCGTGCTGCACCCCGGCGACGTGGCAGCCGGCGACATGCTGACGCTGCAGCAGCGGCCGCACCCGCAGTGGCCGCTGTCGCGCCTGCAACAGGTGTTGTACGCGCGCGATGTCGATGCCGCCGCCATCACCGCAGTGTTGCAGCTACCGCTGGTGCCGTCATGGCGGGCGCTATTCGAACGCCGCCTGCAACGCCGCGAAATAGAGAGCTGGAGCAAGCGCCTGCATGGCGCAAGCGACTGAGAGCCGCCAACACCATCGCACGCAATCAAAGCCCGCAGCCGCGCTAGCTGCAGGGCTGAGATTTGGGATTCGGGAGTCGGGATTGGGGAATCGCGGTCACGAAGTCGGCAAACGCCACCTTCCAGGCGCCGCCATGATGGCCGTGTGCCATGCGTCTTCATCGTCCTTACCAACGTACAGCGGCGCAGCCCTCACCGACCCATGGCCGCTCGCGCCGTTGTGTGCCAACCACCACGCGCACCCCACGGACGCCACCAAGCCAAAGCGCCACAGCACATAAAACGCGCACACCCGCACCCGCTCTCACGAGTCCCTGATCCCGATTCCCGGCTCCCCAATCCCGATTCCCGATTCCCGGCTTTAACGACTCCCCAATCCCGACCCCCCAATCCCAGCTTTTACGATTCCCGATTCCCGATTCCCGATTCCCAGCTATCTTGTACAACCCCATCGCCCAGCTAGGCCTGCCGCCATGACAACGTCTCCTGTGAAAGTTCTGATCCACGGCGCCTCCGGGCGGATGGGCAAGGCCTTGCTGCGTCTGGCGGCCGAAGACGAGGCCTTGCACGTCGTCGGTGCGGTGGTGGGGCGTGCGCCCTCGCAGCGCGTGGTAGACGGCGTGCCGTATTTCGCCGCCAGCGAGCTCGGCGGTGCGCCGAGCTTCGACGTGGCGATCGACTTCAGCCTGCCGCAGGGCTTCGCGCCGATCCTGGCGTTGTGCGCGCAGCGCGGCAAACCGCTGGTGTCCGGCACCACCGGTCTGGATGAGGCGCAGCGCGCCGCCTTGCTGGAGGCCGCGCAGCAGATTCCACTGGTGTGGGCGTCCAACTTCAGCCTGGGCGTTGCGGTGCTGACCGAACTGGTGGAGCGTGCCGCCGGCAGCCTGCCGGGCTGGGATTGCGACATCGTCGAAGCCCACCACGTGCACAAGCAGGATGCACCCTCCGGGACCGCGCTGACGCTGGGGGAGGCGGCCACCGGCAGTGGCGCGCAGCCGCGCTTTGCCAGCCTGCGCGCCGGCGACATCGTCGGCGAGCACACGGTGCAGTTCACCGGGCTGGGCGAGCGGGTGGAACTGGTGCACCGCGCGACCAACCGCGACATCTTCGCGCGTGGTGCCCTGCATGCGGCCAAGCGGCTGCTCGGCAAGCCGCCCGGCAGCTATCGCGTGCGCGATCTGGTGCTGTAAGCGCTGCATCGCCGCGCATGAATGGCGAATGATCGCAGTGGCGCATTCATCCCGCCATTGCGATGCCGGCACGGCAGCCGGCGTTCTTCAGGCTGGCATGCCGGGGCACTTGCCTTTACAATTCTCGCTTGCCCGAACCAGCGTCGGACCGGTCCCCAGCACCGCGTCCGCGCTTTGCTGCAACCGGAATTTGGCCGGAAGCGCATCGGAGTCCCAGGCAGCCAGAGCGAGACCCCCACGTGACCCAACCCGCAATCCTTGTCCTCGAAGACGGCACCGTGTTCGAGGGCGAATCCGTAGGCGCCAACGGGCTTTCCGTCGGCGAAGTGGTGTTCAACACCGCCATGACCGGTTACCAGGAAGTCCTGACCGATCCCTCCTACGCCCGCCAGATGGTCACGCTGACCTATCCGCACATCGGCAATACCGGCTTTACCGATCAGGATGACGAGGCCAGCAAGATCTGGGCCGCCGGCCTGATCGTGCGCGATGTGCCGCGTCGCCCCAGCAGCTGGCGCAGCGAAGTCGCACTGCCTGAGTGGCTGCAGGCCCGCGGTGTGGTGGCCATTTCCGGCATCGATACCCGCAAGCTGACCCGCCTGCTGCGGCAGAAGGGCGCCCAGAACGGCGCGCTGATGGCCGGCGAGATCGATGTCGACAAGGCGCTGGAAGCCGCGCGCAGCTTCCCCGGCCTGAAGGGCATGGACCTGGCCAAGGTGGTTTCCACCGAGACCAGCTACGGCTGGCAGGAAGGCTCGCTGGATCTGAACTCCGACACGTTCGTGCGCACCGAGCTGAGGCACAAGGTCGTGGCCTATGACTACGGCGTCAAGCTCAACATCCTGCGCATGCTGGCCGACCGTGGTTGCGACGTCACCGTGGTGCCGGCGCGCACGCCGGTGGCCGAGGTGCTGGCGATGCAGCCCGATGGCGTGTTCCTGTCCAATGGCCCGGGCGACCCGGAGCCCTGCGATTACGCGATCGCCGCGATCAAGGAACTGGTCGCGCAGAAGGTGCCGACCTTCGGCATCTGTCTTGGGCATCAGCTGCTGGCGCTGGCCGCCGGCGCCAGCACGGTCAAGATGACCACCGGCCATCACGGCGCCAACCATCCGGTGCAGGATCTGGACGGCGGGCGGGTGATGATCACCTCGCAGAACCATGGCTTTGCGGTGGATGAAAGCACGCTGCCGGCCAATGTGCGGGTGACCCATCGTTCGCTGTTCGATGGCACCAACCAGGGCATCGCGCTGACCGACGCGCCGGCGTTCTCGTTCCAGGGCCACCCGGAGGCCTCGCCGGGGCCGCGCGATGTGGGGCCGTTGTTCGACCGGTTTGTGGAGTTGATGGCCAAGGATGCCAAGCGCGCATGAGCGCCCGGTTGATGGGTGTGCTGATCCTGCTGGTGGGCGCCGCCGTGGCCTATTGGGGCGTCTGGATGCCGCTGCAGCAGGCGCAGGCGGGCGTGGCGTCGATCACGCTGCCCGGAGGCATCAAACTGGCCTTGCTGGTGCCGATGTGTGTCGTCTTCGGCATCGGCTATGTGGTTGGAGGAGGATCCTTTCACCAGCGCATGCAGAACACCGACCCGGACAAGGTGCGTCGCTGGGGCAAGACCTCCGGGACCGGCTGGCTGTTGCTCCTGGTCAGCTTCGCCGCCGCGTTCGCGCTGCATCAGTGGATGCAGAACACCCTGCGCGCCCTGGGCTATGGATACGCCGGATGACCCCGGCTTTCGGCTCCGTGCAGTCGATGCAACATCATGCCGCGTCGCGATGCGATCGCCGCGGCCACTCTTCCGCACCTGCGGCTCGCCGCATGTTCCTAATCGAGTAAAGAAATGCCAAAGCGCACCGACCTAAAAACCATCCTGATCATCGGCGCCGGCCCGATCGTCATCGGCCAGGCCTGCGAGTTCGATTACTCCGGCGCGCAGGCGTGCAAGGCGCTGCGCGACGAGGGGTATCGCGTGGTGCTGGTCAACAGCAATCCGGCCACGATCATGACCGACCCGGACATGGCCGATGCGGTGTACATCGAGCCGATCAACTGGCAGACGGTCGAGAAGATCATCGCCAAGGAAAAGCCTGATGCCCTGCTGCCGACCATGGGCGGGCAAACCGCGCTGAACTGCGCGCTGGATCTGGCCGACCACGGCGTGCTGGAGAAGTACAACGTCGAGCTGATCGGCGCCAAGCGCGAAGCCATCCGCATGGCCGAAGACCGCGAGCTGTTCCGCGTGGCGATGGGCGAGATCGGCCTGGATTGCCCCCGGGCCGAAGTGGCGCACACGCTGGAAGAGGCGCTGGATATCCAGACCCGCGTCGGCTACCCGACCATCATCCGCCCCAGCTTCACCCTGGGTGGCAGCGGCGGCGGCATCGCCTACAACCGCGAAGAGCTGATCGAGATCGTCGGCCGTGGCCTGGAACTGTCGCCGACCACCGAAGTGCTGGTGGAAGAGTCGGTGCTGGGCTGGAAGGAGTTCGAGATGGAAGTGGTCCGCGACACCGCGGACAACTGCATCATCGTCTGCGCGATCGAGAACCTCGACCCGATGGGCGTGCATACCGGCGACTCGATCACCGTGGCACCGGCGCAGACGCTCACCGACAAGGAATACCAGCGCCTGCGCGATGCCTCGATCGCGGTGCTGCGCAAGATCGGTGTGGATACCGGCGGTTCCAACGTGCAGTTCGGCATCAGCCCGACCACCGGCCGCGTGGTGGTGATCGAGATGAATCCGCGCGTGTCGCGTTCCTCGGCGCTGGCGTCCAAGGCCACCGGCTTTCCGATCGCCAAGGTCGCCGCCAAGCTGGCGGTAGGCTATACGCTGGACGAATTGAAGAACGAGATCACCGGTGGCCTGACCCCGGCCTCGTTCGAGCCGTCGATCGACTACGTCGTCACCAAGATCCCGCGCTTTGCCTTCGAGAAATTCCCGCAGGCCGATGCGCGCCTGACCACCCAGATGAAGTCGGTGGGCGAGGTGATGGCGATGGGCCGCACCTTCCAGGAATCGCTGCAGAAGGCGCTGCGTGGGCTGGAAACCGGCAAGATCGGGCTGGATCCGACCGGGCTGGACCTGAGCAGCGAAGACGATATCGCCGCGCTCAAGCGCGAGCTCAAGGCGCCGGGTCCGGAGCGCCTGTTCTATGTCGCCGATGCCTTCCGCGCCGGCATGAGCGTGGCCGATGTCTACGCGCTGTCGTTCATCGACCCCTGGTTCCTGGATCAGATCGAAGAACTGATCAGCCACGAGCAGCAACTGGCCGACGACGGCATGCAGGCACTGGATGCGGCGCGTCTGCGCACGCTCAAGCGCGCCGGTTTCTCCGATGCGCGCCTGGCCGAGCTGACCGGCACCAACGAAGAATCGGTGCGCACGCTGCGTCGCGCGCTCAAGGTCCGCCCGGTCTACAAGCGCGTGGATTCGTGCGCTGCCGAATTCGCCACCAGCACCGCGTACCTGTATTCGACCTACGAGGACGAGTGCGAGGCGCTGCCGACCGATCGCGACAAGATCATGATCCTTGGCGGTGGCCCCAACCGCATCGGCCAGGGCATCGAGTTCGACTACTGCTGCGTGCATGCGGCGCTGGCGCTGCGCGATGACGGCTTTGAAACCATCATGGTCAACTGCAACCCGGAGACCGTGTCCACCGACTATGACACCTCCGACCGTCTGTACTTCGAGCCGCTGACGCTGGAAGACGTGCTGGAAATCGTCGAGCTGGAAAAACCCAAGGGTGTGATCGTGCAGTACGGCGGCCAGACCCCGCTGAAGCTGGCGCGCGCGCTGGAAGCCAACGGCGTGCCGGTGATCGGCACCTCGCCCGATTCGATCGACCTGGCCGAAGACCGCGAGCGCTTCCAGCAACTGGTCGACAAGCTGGGCCTGAAGCAGCCGCCGAACCGCATTGCCCGCAATGCCGAGGAAGCCCTGGTGCTGGCGCGCGAGATCGGCTACCCGCTGGTGGTGCGCCCGAGCTACGTGCTCGGCGGCCGCGCGATGGAAATCGTCTACGGCGAATCCGATCTGGCGCGCTATGTACGCGACGCGGTCAAGGTCTCCAACGATTCGCCGGTGCTGCTGGACCGCTTCCTCGACAACGCGGTGGAAGTGGACGTGGACATCATCGCCGACAAGGACGGCAACGTGCTGATCGGCGGCTTGATGGAACACATCGAGGAAGCCGGCGTGCATTCGGGCGATTCGTCCTGCTCGCTGCCGCCGTATTCGCTCTCGCCCAAGACCCAGGCCGAGCTGCGTCGCCAGGTGGTGATGCTGGCCGAAGGCCTGAACGTGGTGGGCCTGATGAACACCCAGTTCGCGGTGCAGGTAAACGAGGCCGGCGACGACGTGGTGTTCCTGCTGGAAGTGAACCCGCGTGCCTCGCGCACCGTGCCGTTCGTGTCCAAGGCGATCGGCATGCCGCTGGCCAAGATCGCCGCGCGCTGCATGGCCGGCAAGACGCTGGCCGAGCAGGGCGCCACCAAGGAAATCGTGCCGGGCTATTACTCGGTGAAGGAGGCGATCTTCCCGTTCGCCAAGTTCCAGGGCGTGGACCCGATCCTCGGGCCGGAGATGCGCTCCACCGGCGAGGTGATGGGTGTGGGCCGCAGCTTCAGCGCCGCGTTTGCGCGCGCGCAGGAGGCCGGCGGCATCAAGGCACCGCCGGTGGGCAAGGCGTTCGTGTCGGTGCGCGACCCGGACAAGCAGCGCGTGCTGCCGGTGGCGCAGGCCCTGGTGGAGCGCGGCTATACGCTGGTCGCCACGCGCGGTACCGGCGCCTGGCTGCAGCAGAACGGGCTGAACTGCGAGATCGTCAACAAGGTCGCCGAAGGGCGCCCGCATATCGTCGATTCGATCAAGAATGGCGAGATCGTGTATATCGTCAACACCACCGAAGGCCGCGCCGCCATCTCCGATTCGTTCTCGATCCGGCGTGAAGCGTTGCAGCATCGCGTGACCTATTCGACCACCGTTGCCGGCGCCAAGGCGCTGGTGCATTCGCTGGAATTCCGCGGCACCGGCCCTGTCTGGTCGCTGCAGGAACTGCACAAGGAACTGGAAGCATGAGAGCACCCATGACGGCAAAGGGCGCGCAGCGCCTGCGCGAAGAGCTGGACCAGCTGAAGTCGGTCAAGCGTCCGGCGGTGATCAACGCGATCGCCGAAGCGCGTGCGCACGGCGATCTGAAGGAAAACGCCGAATACCACGCCGCACGCGAGCAGCAGAGCTTCATCGAAGGCCGCATCAAGCAGCTGGAAGGCGAGCTCTCGCATGCCGAGATCATCGACATCACCAAGCTGTCGGCCGGCAACAAGATCGTGTTCGGCGCCACGGTGACGCTGGCCGACACCGAGACCGACGAAGAGAAGCGCTACCAGATCGTTGGCGATCTGGAGGCGGACATCAAGCTGGGCATGATCGCGATCTCCTCGCCGTTGGCACGCGCGTTGATCGGCAAGCTGGAAGGCGATTCGGTCACCATCGATGCCCCGGCCGGCCAGCGCGAGTACGAAGTGGTCAGCGTTGCCTATCTGGACTGACGGGCCGGGATCGAGCGACCCCACCGACCGATGACCACTGCAACGCTGCTGCTGCCGGAAAGACGCCGCCTGCCCGGTGCGTTGGGCGACACGCCGGTGGCGCGTGCGCTGGCGCGCGCCGACCAGCAAAGCGTCGAGCCCGGCGAGGTGGCGCAGCTGCAGCGCCACTTCACGCTGACGCCTGCGCAGTGGCCGGTGGCCGCATTGACCCGCCAGCTCGATGCCGGCGATGCGGCCGGTGCGACCTGGGTGCGTGCCGATCCGGCCTACGTGGTACCGGACATGCAGGGCGCCCGCTTGATGGGCTACGGCGAGGCGCTCGGCCCCACCGCCGAGGACCTGGCGGTGTTGTTGCCGATCCTCAAACCGATGTTCGGCGATGCCGGCTTCCTGCTGGATGCGCCCACGCCTGCGCGCTGGTATCTGCGGCTGTCGCCGGATGCCAGGCTGCCCGACTTCGCGCCGCCGGATCTGGCGATCGGCGATGACCTGTTCGAGCATCTGCCGGCCGGCGAGGTCGGCCGGCGCTGGCGTGCCTTGCTGACCGAAGCGCAGGTGCTGCTGCATCAGCATCCCTGGAACGAGGGCCGCGTGGCCAGCGGCAAACCGGCGATCAATTCGCTGTGGTTCTGGGGCGGCGGCGTGCTGCCGCAGGCGGTGAGCTCGCCGCACCGTCAGGTGCGCAGCCGCGAATCGCTGCTGCGTGCGCTGGCGCTGGCGGCGGGCGCCGATGCGCAGGGCGAACAACGCGTGGACGCATTGGTGGACCTGCGGCACCTGCGCTCGCTGCAGCAGTTCAGCGACGACGCGGTGGCGCCGTTGCTGGCGGCAATGGCGCGTGGCGAACTGGATCGGCTGGTGCTGGATTTCCAGGATGGCGACACCGTGTCGCTGACGCATGCGCAACGCTGGCGTTTCTGGCGCAAGCCGCGGGCACAGCTGGCGCAATGACCTCCACCCCGCGGATCGTCCGGCGCCCACCCGGGCAGGCCGGCAGTTGGCCCGATGCCATGTTGCCGCTGCTGCGCCGCATCTATGCCGCGCGCGGCGTGACCGATACGCAGGGCGCGCAGCCGCGTCTGGGGCAGTTGCTGTCACCGCAGTTGTTGCACAACAGCGATGTCGCGGCCGAGCTGCTGGCCGATGCGATCGCACAGCAGCGTCGCATCCTGGTGGTGGGCGATTTCGACTGCGATGGCGCCACCGCCTGTGCGGTCGGCGTGCGTGGCTTGCGCATGCTCGGCGCGCTGGATGTCCACCACGCAGTGCCCAATCGCATGGTGCATGGCTATGGTCTGTCGCCTGCGCTGGTGGACGAGCTGGCTGCATTGCAGCCGGATCTGCTGGTCACCGTCGATCACGGCATCGCCTGCCACGCCGGCGTGGCCGCGGCCAAGGCGCGTGGCTGGACGGTGCTGGTCACCGACCATCACCTGCCTGGTGAGGTGTTGCCGCCGGCCGATGCGATCGTCGATCCGAACCTGGCCAACGACCGCTTCCCGAGCAAATCCCTGGCCGGGGTCGGGGTGATCTTCTACGTGCTGATGGCCTTGCGCGGCGTGCTGCGCGCGCAAGGCGCCTTTGCCGAACGCGCCGAGCCGGATCTGTCGGTATTGCTGGACCTGGTGGCGGTCGGCACGGTCGCCGATCTGGTGCCACTGGACACCAACAACCGTGCGCTGGTGTCGGCCGGCCTGCGCCGCCTGCGCGAGGGCAAGGGGTGCATCGGCCTGCGCGCCCTGATCGATGCCAGCGGCCGCGACGTGGCGCGCCTGAGCGCCAGCGATATCGGCTTTGCATTGGGGCCACGTCTCAACGCCGCCGGCCGGCTGGAAGACATGGCCCTGGGCATCGAACTGCTGCTCAGCGAAGACTGGAGCCGGGCGCGCGAGATCGCCGGCACCCTGGAGGAGATCAACGCCGAGCGTCGCGCGGTGCAGCAGTTGATGACCGACGATGCCGAGCAGGCGGTCACCAAGGTGGTGCTGGATGCCGATGGCGAATTGCCGATCGCCGCGTGCCTGTTCGACGCCGACTGGCATCCCGGCGTGATCGGCCTGGTCGCCTCCAAGCTCAAGGACCGGCTGCATCGCCCGGTGATTGCATTGGCGCCGGCCGAGCCGGGCAGCAGCCAGCTGCGTGGCTCGGCGCGTTCGATTCCCGGCCTGCATATCCGCGATGTGCTGGCTGCCGTGGACGCGCGCCACCCGGGCCTGATCCAGAAGTTCGGCGGGCATGCGATGGCGGCCGGATTGAGCCTGGAGCAGGCCGCGCTGGCGACCTTCGAGCAGGCATTCCGGCGCCAGGTGCAGACGATGGTGGACGCCTCGTTGCTGCATGCCGAATTGCACAGCGACGGCGAACTGGCCGCGCACGAGCTCGATCACCTGCATGCCGAGGCACTGCGCGTGGCCGGGCCGTGGGGGCAGGGCTTTCCCGAGCCGCTGTTCGATGGCCGATTCGAAGTGCTGCAATGGCGCCTGCTCAAGGAGCGCCATCTCAAGCTCACGCTGCGCTGTGCCGGCCGCGCCGAACCGCTCAACGCCATCCACTTCAATGGCTGGCGCGGCAGCGAGCCGGCACGCATGGTGCGGCTGGCGTACCGCCTGGTCAGCGACGATTATCGCGGCGGCACCGCGGTGCAGTTGATCGTCGAACATTGCGAGCCGGCGACAGTCACTGGCTGAGCTGCGGGCTCAGCGTTCTCTCTACCTTTTGTAGGCTGCACCTGACGTCATCTGGATGGTCCAGACCGCGTTGGTCGAGGGCGCGTGGTGTCCTCGCCGCTCGCGGGATGCGCCGTGAATCCGTCCGTGGAGGGAGCTGAGCGTCGGGTTCTCAGGCGCGCGGCTGCCAGTCGCTGGCTTCGGTAAGGGGCGGCAGTGCGGCGGGGGATCGGCTCCTCGGTTCGGTCAGACATCCTGTCTGACTCGCCGCCGCGGGACATCCTGAGTGCCGCTCTCCGCCAATCCCCGGCCACGCTGCCGCCTCGGCATGTCGTTTCCGCGACCTGGTCAAGGCAGGCCGCTTCACCATCTTGTTTTCAAGCTTCGCGATGACGACGCTGCAGGTGTTTTCTTGAAGGCCCTGTGTTGTTCGGCGTGTGCCGGGAAGCCGATCGGACGCGCCGTGATCCAAGCCACACGCGTCGTGCTCCGCCTGCAACACGTACACCGACTATCTGGAGAGGTCCTTGCCCGCCCACCGTCGCGGGACCTTGAGCGGCATGGATGCCGCGCCGGAGCCTACATGGAAGAGCCTGCAGGGACGTACTTGCGGCGTGTCCTGCGATGGTGGGCGGGGCAAGGGCCCTGCAGCCAGGCAGCAGCTCAGCCGCTCTGCACGTGCTCTGCACTGAGCTTCGCACCACAGGCGGCATTTATGCGGGAGTACATGCTCTAAGAGCCGCATGCCTGACGGCTGGTTTGCAGTTCGAAGCGTCCTGCAAGACCGTGCAAGCGCACACTGACGCTCGCACTCGCTCGCACTATCCTCGCCTCGATCAGGGCGCCTTCTTGACCTCGGTCACCAAGGTCGGCAATTCCCACGCGCCGCCAGCGGCGACCAATCTGCACAGGCCGGAGGTGGATTCGGAGGTCGGCACAAAACGGCGGCCGTCCCAGGTCCAGCTGGCCTCGCTGTAGCAATCGCCCAGGCCGCGGCCCTTCTGCGATTCAAGGATGGCGGAACCGTCGATATCGCTGGCGTGCGTGGTCACCAAGGTCGGCGCGAACGGCGCGTGTGCATTGATCACCCAGAAACCGGTGCCGACGTTGTAGGCGCCCATCCAGCAGTCGGTCGACACCAGCAGTTTGTCGCTGCTGAGCCGGGTGATCGACAGCGGCTCGGCCGTATCGTCGGCCTGCAGTCCCTTGCATTCCTCATCGGCCGGCAAGCTGGCACGCAGTGCTTGATAGAGCGCAGGCAGCGTGCCCAGGCGGGCATCGGCCGCTTGCGGGGCTGCGAGTTTGACCGCGCGCACCTGCGGTGCCGGCACGGCCGGCAGCACCGTGGCCTCGTCGCGATCGCCCTTGCGCACCAGTGCGCCGCGCGTGCCTAGCCGGCCCTGGAACTCGTCCATCTTCAGCAACACCGCCGCCGCCCCGCGATCGGACAGCTGCCAGCGGCGGCCATCGTTGCCCACTGCCACGATCTTGCTGCTGCGGGTCAGTGCGGCCAGCAGTGCGGTCACCTGCGCGCTGGTCAGCGGCGCGGTGCCGCTGTCGCGATTCAATGCCAGCTTGCCCAGGTCGCGCTGGTCGATGCGCAAGCTGAGCGAGGCCGGCATCTTGACCTCGTCGTACTGGCCCAGCATCAACTCGGCGGTGACCGCTTGTCCGGCACCGGCCTTGCGCGTCAGCAGCACCGACACCGGCGTGCTGCCGTCGTCATCCGGCTGATAGCCGGCAGCGCGGCAGGTGCGGGTGTTGTCGCAGGCGATGGTCCAGTCCTGGTGGTCGAAGGCAATGCCGACCGGCGCATCGGCAAGGGCGGCGACAGGCGCGAGCAACAAGGTGGCGGCAAGCAGGGTAGGGCGCATGGTGTCTTCGAAAGAGCGTGTCCGGCGCGCATCTTGCGTTGCTGCCGACGGGCCGTCCAGTGCGTGGCAGGCGAAACAGCGCCACCCTGCGCCTGGTGTTCATGGGGTCATCGGCATGACGTCGGCCTTCCTCGCCGAACGCGGCGTGCGTGCGCGCAATCCGAACAAGGGACGCAACCAGCGCACCCGGCGGATCGCAAACTCGTGCAACGCCAGGCAGCCGATCACGGTGGCGGCGATCACCAGCGTCGGCTCCAGCCAGGCATTCAGATGCAGGGGCATCAGCCAGTACAGCGTCACGATGATCAGGCTCTGGTGCAGGATGTACCACGGGAACACCGCCTCCGTGCAATACGGCAGCCAGCGGAACGGGCGGTTCAATCGGTGCCTGGCCCAGCCAAGAATCGCCAGCAGCGCCAGCCAGGTGTAGGCGGCACGTGCGCTGTGCTCGATCACCTCCCACGGCAGCGCGGTAAGTGGTGCACCCGGTTGCGCAGTCTGCCCATGGATGCTGGCATAGCGAATGGCCAGTTCGGTGCCGATTGCCGTAAGCGCGGTGCCTAGCGTGAGCCAGCGCAGCTGCACGGCCCACTGCCAGAAGCGCTCGCTGCGCGCCAGCAGGTATCCCAGGACGAACAACGGGAACGACTCGGCGTGCACGAACCAGTCGCCAAACAGCGCGTGGGTGGGCGGGTGGCGTGGCATCACCCACAGCACGCAGAACGCTTCCCACAGGATCGGCAACAGCAGCAGGGCCGGCACCGCCAGCGCAGTGGGCAGGCCCGGTAACGCGGTCAGCCGCAGCGGGCGTGTCAGCGATACCAGCGCCATCAATGCGACGGTATAGGGCAGCAGATAGGCCAGATACCACAGGTGGTTCCAGGTGATGCCATGCTGCCAGCCATCGAAACTGCCGGCCGGCCACGGCCGCACCTGCCAGTAGCGCAACAGGAAGTTGCCCAAGCCCGGGCTGACCTTGCCGTTGCTCACGCCCTGGCAATAGGCCTGCACCGCCACCACCACGAACATGCCGAACAACAACGGTGGCAGCAATCGCCCGCAGCGCCGCAAGGCAAAGCGCCAGGGCGTGGCCTGCGGCCGCGACAGCCCGATGGCGATGCCGGAGATCATGAACAGCAAGGGCATCCGCCAGCGGTTGAGCACGATCATCGGCCATTGCAGCCACTGCGCGGTGTGCACGCTCTTGAGGTGGAACTCCCAGTCGGCCACGTAGGCCATGCCCACGTGGTAGAGGATCAGCAGTGCGAAGGCGAAGACGCGCAAGGCGTCGATATCGTGGCGGCGCTCGGTCATGGTCGTGTCGGTAGGAGACATGCCCGCATCCTCGGCAACGCCGGCCCCAGGCAGCTGCGCCAAGGGTGGCAATGCCGTCCTGGAGTGACCAGTTGCGGTCCTGCAGGGACGAACCGGGGGCGGCAAGCTGGCGGTTTGCATAGAATGCGCGGATGAATTCACCTGTGTCCGGGGCGATCGAACGCGAGACCGACAGCGCCGCCAATGCGGGCAGGCGCTGGGTGGCGTTGATCTGGCTGCTGGTTTTCTATGGCAGCGCGCTGGGCAACACCGCCAGCACATGGCTGGCGGCACGGCGCGACGGCCAGCCGCTGCTGCTGTGGCAGGTGCTGACCTGGGAGTTGAGCAGTGCGACCGTCTCACTGCTGCTCTTGCCGCCGCTGATCTGGCTCTGCACGCGTTGGCCATTGCATGCCGATGTCTGGCGGCGGCGCGTTCCTGTCTATATTGCGGCTGCACTTGCCTGGTGGCTGCTGCACGTGAGCGGCATGGTGCTGCTGCGCAAGCTGGTCTATCTGGCGGTCGGTGCGCACTACGATTTCGGCGCCTTGCGGTTGCAGTGGATGTACGAGCTGTCCAAGGATCTGCGCACCTTTGCCCTGCTGGTGGCGCTACGCCACACGCTGGCCTGGTATGGCCGGCGTCGGCAGGGCGAGGCGCATCTGCTGACCGCGCCGGACGAAGGCCCGCCGGTCGAGCCACTGGACCGTCCGGAACGCTTTCTGGTGCGCAAGCTGGGGCGCGACTTCCTGGTCGCCACCGCCGACATCGAGTGGATCCAGGCGTCGGGCAACTACGTCAACCTGCATGTACGCGGCCACGATTACCCGCTGCGCAGCACGATGGCCGCGATCGAGGCCAGGCTCGACCCGGCCGTGTTCGTGCGTATCCATCGCAGCTATCTGGTGAAGCTGGCACGCGTGCAGGCGATCGAGCCGCTGGAATCCGGCGACGCGCGTGTACACCTGGCCGACGCCGCCGTGCTGCCGTGCAGTCGCCGTTACCTGGCTGCATTACGGGCGTTGGCGGGGCAGGCGCCCACACCGCAGCGTGTCGAGGCCGCGCCGGGCTGACCGTTCCAGGCGGTCAGCCCGGCGACCGGAGCGAGCGCCAGCCTCGCAGTGGCAGATGAGCCCAGACGCTCGTCATCTGGACCGCCTGCTGGCTGCCTTGCTCCGGTCTGAGCTTGCAGTGGTCGCCATGACGTCCATGGCCGGCACGAACCTGCGGCCCGTCACGATCGCCACCGCGTTCCGCCGCCGCCGCCCGCTTGCTAAACTACCGGGCTTGTTTGCCGGAAATCCGTCATGATCGAAACCAATCCGATCCGCCAGCGCATCACCGATCTCAACGATCGCGTGCTCTCGCTCAGGGGGTATCTTTGACTACGACGTCAAGAAAGAGCGTCTAGAAGAAGTCAGCCGGGAGCTCGAGAGCCCCGACGTGTGGAACGACGCCGAGCGCGCCCAGGCCCTGGGGCGCGAGCGCTCGATGCTGGAAAAGACCGTGATCGGCATCGCCGACGTGCTGGCCGGCCTGGGCGATGCCGCCGATCTGTTGGAACTGGCCGAGAGCGAGCAGGACGAAGACACCGCGGTGGCGGTGATCGCCGATCTGGACAAGTACCAGACCCATGTCGAAAAGCTGGAATTCCAGCGCATGTTCTCCGGGCAGATGGACGGGGCCAATGCCTTCGTCGACATCCAGGCCGGCGCCGGCGGCACCGAGGCGCAGGACTGGGCCGAAATCCTGCTGCGCATGTACCTGCGCTGGGCCGAGTCGCGCGGCTGGAAGACCGAGCTGATGGAAGTGTCCGGCGGCGAAGTAGCCGGCATCAAGTCGGCCACGATCCGCATCGAGGGCGAGTACGCCTATGGCTGGCTGAAGACCGAGATCGGCGTGCACCGGCTGGTGCGCAAGTCGCCGTTCGATTCTGACAACCGCCGGCATACCAGCTTCACCTCGGTGTTCGTGTCGCCGGAAGTGGACGACAACATCGAGATCGACATCAATCCGGCCGATCTGCGTACCGACGTGTACCGCTCCTCCGGTGCCGGTGGTCAGCACGTCAACAAGACCGAATCGGCAGTGCGTATCACGCACATCCCGACCAACACCGTGGTCGCCTGCCAGACCGGCCGCAGCCAGCACCAGAACCGCGACAACGCGATGAAGATGCTGGCCGCCAAGCTGTACGAGCTGGAAGTGCAGAAGCGCAACGTCGAACGCGACGCGCTGGAAGCCACCAAGTCCGACATCGGCTGGGGCAGCCAGATCCGCAACTACGTGCTCGACCAGAGCCGCATCAAGGATCTGCGTACCGGCATCGAACGCAGCGATACGCAGAAAGTGCTGGACGGCGATCTGGACGAATTCGTCGAGGCCAGCCTCAAGGCCGGCCTGGCGGCAGGCTCCAAACGCCTGGATGCCTGATCGCGCGGCGAGGCCGCCGCGCCCGCTGCGACATCGGCGGCGCGGTTGCAGTGCGGCACATCGCCACGCAGTCCCGTTGCGCCGCGCAGTTGTCACCGAGACACCGTAAAACGCAGGAGCCGGCCCGCCCGGTTCCGCATTCTCCACCGGGCATGCGCCCGACCTATCGCAGACCGATTCCCGCCATGACCGAGCAGACCCCCGCGCCGCAGATCCCCGCCGACGAGAACAGCCTCATCGCCGAGCGTCGCGCGAAACTGGGCGCGTTGCGCGGCCAGGGCATCGCCTATCCCAACGATTTCGTGCGCGAACACTTCGCCGGCGACCTGCAGGCCGAATTCGCCGACGCCGACACCTGGACTTCCGAAGCGCTGGAAGCAACCGGGCGCACGGTCCGGATGGCCGGCCGCCTGATGGCCAAGCGGGTGATGGGCAAGGCCAGCTTTGCGCAGATCCAGGACGAGTCCGGGCGCGTGCAGCTGTTCCTGCAGGGCAATGTGCTCGGCGATGCCTACACCGCGTTCAAGGGTTGGGATGTCGGCGACATCGTGGCGGTGGAGGGCGGGCTGACCCGCACCAAGACCGGCGAGCTGTCGGTCAAGGCCAGCGCGCTGCGCCTGCTGACCAAGTCGCTGCGTCCGTTGCCGGACAAGTGGCATGGCCTGTCGGACGTGGAGCAGCGCTATCGCCAGCGCTACGTCGACCTGATCGTCACCCCGGAGGCGCGCGAGGTCTTCATCAAGCGCTCCAGGATCATCCGCGCGATCCGCGCCTGGCTGGACGCGCGCCGCTTCCTGGAAGTGGAAACGCCGATGATGCATTACATCCCCGGTGGCGCTGCCGCCAAGCCGTTCACCACCCACCACAACGCGCTGGACCTGGACCTGTACCTGCGCGTGGCGCCGGAGCTGTACCTCAAGCGGCTGGTGGTCGGTGGCCTGGAGCGCGTCTACGAGATCAACCGCAACTTCCGCAACGAGGGCGTGTCGACCCGGCACAACCCCGAGTTCACCATGCTCGAGCTCTACGAGGCCTATGCCACGTACCACCAGATCATGGACCTGACCGAACAGGTGATCCGCGACACCGCGCAGTCGGTGCTGGGCACCACCCAGGTGAACTGGGACGGCGCCGCCATCGATCTGGCGCCGGCTTTCCGGCGCTGGCGCATGGATGAGGCCGTTCGTCACCACAATCCTCAGATCAGCGCGGCCGATTGCACTGATCGCGACGCGCTGCTGGCGCACTGCGAGCGGCTGAAGATCAAGGTCAAGCCGTCCTACGGCTGGGGCAAGCTGTTGCTGGAAATCTTCGAGGCCACCGTGGAACACACGCTGGTGCAGCCGACCTTCATCACCGACCACCCGGTCGAGGTGTCGCCGCTGGCGCGCTCCAGCGACACCGAGCCGGGGTATACCGACCGCTTCGAGCTGTTCATCAACGGCAAGGAGCTGGCCAACGGCTTCTCCGAGCTCAATGACCCGGAAGACCAGGCCGCGCGGTTCCAGGCGCAGGTGCAGGCCAAGGACGGTGGCGACGACGAAGCGATGCATTACGACGCCGACTACATCCGTGCGTTGGAGTACGGCATGGCGCCGACCGGCGGCCTGGGTATCGGCATCGACCGCCTGGTGATGCTGCTGACCGGCAGCACCTCGATCCGCGATGTGCTGCTGTTCCCATATATGCGTCCGGAAGCCTGATCTTTTTTGTGCCGTCGGCGTGCCGACGGCACAGATACTGCATATGCTAGAGCGGAGCCCCGAATGGCGTATCGTCGGGGGAGTCGGCCCGGCGGCCGGCGTCATCGCTTTTCCGTTCTCAGGAAAGAGGAGCAACGGCTATGCAGGATGTTTTGGGTAATCTTGCCGGCGTGTCGTCGGCGGATACATCGGGAAGCTGGTCGGAAAAGGCGGATCTGGGATTGAACATCGTCATTGTCGATGACCAGATGTCTGCGCGGACGATGCTGCGCCACGTCATCGAGGACATCGCACCGGAATTGAAGGTCTACGATTTCGGTGATCCGCTCGACGCGTTGGCGTGGTGCGAGGCCGGACGGGTGGATCTGTTGCTGCTCGACTATCGCATGCCGGGCATGGATGGCCTGGAGTTCGCCCGGCGTCTGCGCCGGCTGCCCAGCCATCGCGATATCCCGATCATCCTGATCACCATCGTCGGCGACGAGCCGATCCGCCAGGCCGCGCTGGAGGCGGGCGTGATCGACTTCCTGGTCAAGCCGATCCGTCCGCGCGAACTGCGCGCACGCTGCGCCAATTTGCTGCAGTTGCGTCAGCAGAGCGAAAGCGTCAAGCAACGCGCGCTGTCGCTGGAGCAGCGTCTGCTGGCCAGCATGAACGAGGTCGAAGAGCGCGAACGCGAGACGTTGTCGCGGCTGGCGCGCGCCATCGAGTACCGCGACTCGGGCACCAGCGCCTTCCTGGAGCGCATGTCGCACGTGGCCGGCCTGATCGCCGAGCAGCTCGGGTTGTCCGAGGAAGAAGTGCGCATCATCGAGATGGCCGCGCCGCTGCACGACATGGGCAAGATCGCCATTCCCGACGCGGTGTTGCTCAAGCCGGGCAAGCTCACCGACGACGAGATGAGCATCATGAAGCGGCATCCGCGCATCGGCTACGAGCTGCTCAGCGGCAGCCAGAACCGTTTCATCCAGGTCGGCGCCTTGATCGCGTTGCGTCACCACGAGCGTTACGACGGCACCGGTTACCCGGATGGGCTGGTTGGCGAAGCGATCCCGCTGGAAGCGCGCATCGTGGCGGTGGCCGACGTCTTCGACGCGCTGCTGTCGCCGCGCCCGTACAAGGAGGCATGGACCATGGACGCCGCGCTGGCCTATCTGTATGCACAACGCGGTCGCCTGTTCGACCCGCGCTGCGTGGATGCGCTGCTGCGCGGTCGCGCGCAGCTGGACCAGATATGCGGCGAATTCTCGACCGCATCGGCACGACCCGGGGTGTGAGGCAATGAATCCGTTCGGAAGGATCCGGCAGCGGTTGATGCATCGACCCGACAGCGAACATGGTCAGGCGATCGTCCGCATCGTGCTGATCAGCCTGATCCTGGCGTATGTCCTGCTGCCGGGTGTCCGGCACAGCCTGCCGCCGCACCAGCACACCGGCGTTCTGGTCATTGTGCTGACGGGCCTGAGTCTCGGACTTGCGTTGTTCGGGTGGCTGCTCTGGCGGCCCGGGCGCTCGGATGCGCGTCGCATCCTGGGCATGTTGGCCGATTACGGCTTGATGGCGGCCGGCATGATCCAGATGGGCGAGCCGCTAGCCTGGGTCTATGTCGTGGTGATGTGGGTCACCGTCGGCAACGGCCTGCGCTACGGCAACCGCTATCTGTACCTTGCGGTGGGAATGGCGGTGGTGAGCTTTTCCACGACGCTGTGGATGACCGACTACTGGCAACGCAACCAGCGGCTCGGTATCGGGCTTGCCGTTGGTCTGGCCGCCGTTCCGTTGTATTTCTCCAGTCTTCTGCGGCAGTTGACCCGCGCCACCGCCGAGGCGCGCCGTGCCAGTGAGGCCAAGAGCCGCTTCCTGGCCAACATGAGTCACGAGTTTCGGACACCGCTCAATGGCCTGTCCGGCATGACCGAGGTATTGGCAACGACGCGTCTGGATAGCGAGCAGCGCGAATGCCTGAAGACCATTCAGGCATCGACACGCAGCCTGCTGGCGCTGGTAGAGGAGGTGCTGGACATCTCGGCCATCGAAGCCGGCAAGCTGCGGATCAACACGTCCGACTTTGCATTGCAGGACATCCTGCAGGCAATCGGTCTGATCCTGGAGCCACAGGCCAGGGCCAAGGGGCTGCATTACCAGACAGCCGTGGCTGCAGACGTGCCTTCGCGTGTGCACGGGGACGCGGGACATCTGCGGCAAATCCTGCTCAACCTGGTCGGCAACGCGGTCAAGTTCACCGACCACGGCAGTGTCCAGTTGAAGGTGGCGGCCACCGAGGCCAGCGGCCGTGGCGGTTTGCTGCTCCGTTTTGAGGTGCTCGATACCGGCATCGGTGTGCCGGTCGATATGCGTCCGCGTTTGTTCGAGGCGTTCGAACAGGCAGATACCGGACTGGCGCGCCGGTTCGAAGGCAGCGGCCTGGGAACCACGATCGCCAGGGGGCTGGTCCAGTCGATGGGGGGCGCGATCGGGTTCGAGGAAAATCCCGCGGGCGGCAGCTTGTTCTGGTTTGAACTGCCGTTTGGCCTGGCGGCCGCCAAGCCCGTAGCAACGCCATCGCCTGTGCTGCATGAGGCGGAGTCCACGATACCGGGCAACGTGATTGCGTTTGCCGATCCGTTTCTACGTCACCGTGCCCGCGTGCGCAGCATGCATATCCTGGTGGCGGACGATCATCTGGCAAATCGCCTGGTTCTGCAGCGGTTGCTGCAGAAAGCAGGCCATCGTGTGACCTGCGTTGACGGCGGCGAGGCCGTACTGGACGCATTGGCCGAGGCAGACTTCGACGCGGCCATCGTCGACTTGCACATGCCCGGTGTCAGCGGTCTGGACATGTTGAAGCAGCTCAGGGTGATGCAGGCGGGCGGTATGCCGGGCACCCCGGTCGTGGTGTTGAGCGCCGATGTCACGCCCGAGTCGATTCGCAGCTGCGAGCAGGCGGGCGCCTATGCCTTCCTGGCCAAGCCGGTGGCGGCGATCAAGTTGCTGGATACGCTGGCCGACATCGCCGTCAACCAGAAACTGCGTCAGGCCGATCCTGCCACCGCTACCCGCAGCCCGGCGCCGAGTGGCGCCGTCCTCGACCCTGCCGTGCTCGACGAGCTGGCGGAACTGGGGATGGGGAATGAGTTCGAACGCGAGTTCATTCAACAATGTCTCAGCGATGCTGCGGCTTGCGTTGTCCAGCTCGGCAAGGCGGCGGCGGACCAGGACTGGGCACGTCTGCGCGAGCATGCTCATGCGGTCAAGGGCGTTTCCAGCAATCTCGGGCTGGTGGCGCTGGCCGAACAGGGAGGTGAGTTGATGCGCCTGCCCGAAGCGCAGCTGCGCGCAGAATGGAGCCAGAGGCTGGAGCAGCTGAAGACGGGGTTGACACTCGGGCGCGAGGCGCTTGCTCAACGCGCACAGAACAAGTCCGACGGCGGAGTCAGCGGGAATGGCGACCGCGGCTAAGTGAAGCCCGGCGAT
Organism: Xanthomonas sp. BRIP62409; assembly: GCF_003992965.1. Lineage (NCBI taxonomy): Bacteria > Pseudomonadati > Pseudomonadota > Gammaproteobacteria > Lysobacterales > Lysobacteraceae > Xanthomonas > Xanthomonas sp. BRIP62409. Next base: position 181,654 of record NZ_QEZJ01000014.1, read on the forward strand.
AGGCCGGGCCTGATTCCCCCAGTACTGGATCCACCAAATCAGGCGGCACTTGCGCCAGCGCGGCGATTCTGTGCCTTGACCAAACGGTCCATCGTGCGCAGTGATTTCTCGCTCAGTGCCAGGGCAGTGTCGACCCAGACCTCGGTAATGCGCAGCAATTCGTCGTAAGGCACCGCCTGCGCGAGGTTGCGTGCGGCGTTCATTGCCAGATAGGCATGGGAGATGCGCTTTTGCTGGCGAATCAGCGTTTCGGTGGCAACGACTCCCTGGCCCTTCGGTACGAGTACGTCCACGATTCCCATCGCATGCATTTCCTCGCTGCTGTAGATGCGTCCGTCGAGAATGATTTTTTCTGCCAGTTGGGGCGACACGCGACGGCACAGGAACGAATACGCGCCCATGCCCGGAAACAGACCGAACAAGACCTCGGGCAGTCCCATCCCGATGCCTTCTTCGGCCACGATGGTGTGGCAGGCCAGGGCCATCTCCAATCCACCTCCCAATGCATCGCCTTGCAGCAGCGCAATGCTGCGCACGTCCCCGCCAAAGCCGACATGCAGGTGATGGACGCCTTCCACGCAGCGGGTGGCATAGCGCATCAACTGCTCGCGGTTTTGGTCGCGGATCAGGCGTGCAAACAGGTCCAGATCGCCGCCGAGATTGAAGGCGGTGGAGTCGGATGCAAGCACGAAGTGGCGTAGTTCACCACTGCGACGCTCGTGCGGGGCGCGGGTGATGGATCCCATGACATCCCATATGTCGTCCAGCAATTCGGGACTGCAGCAGGGACGGATGCCAAAACGCGCATTGGCATGCATGAACAACCAGTGGGTGCCATCAGCGGCCGACGCATCGACCCGAATGGTGGAGTGGGGGCGGCCGATCGAAATCTTTTCAACGGTATTCATGGGCGTGATCCTGGAAAAGCCCGCGATGGGAGAGTGGACGCCGGCGGGCGCGCGCGATCCACTCCGAATCGATGCTACACCGGCACTATCTCCATGAACGCTGAGGGCTTCCTTTCTACCCGGTGAGCCCTGTGTGCTGAATCTTTCAGCGAATGTCTGCAAATAAATGCAGTTTATTGTGGATTACCCAGTGCTGAAATTATCTGTCTGGTCATTGGCCTATGGTTTCCTGCAGGACTCCCCTGGCCGGTGTCATCAACCGCAAAGTGCGTGCCTGCATTTGCGGGTGTCAAAAATGCGGATATAACCAAGTGCAAACTGGCCATCGTTCCGGCATGTCCGCGGCCGCATACCACTCGTCTGAGACGCGTGAACCGTCCGAAGCGTGCAAAAGCAGACGCCCGCAAGGCCTGGAGGCAGTGCGGGCGTGGGATGGCAGCCGGGTGGCCGTCGATCTGCGGTGGCGCCGGAGAATTATCCCTTTGGCGCATCCCGCAGTTCGCGGCGCAGGATCTTGCCGACATTGGTTTTCGGCAGTTCCTTGCGGAACTCGATCACGCGCGGCTGCTTGTAGCCGGTCAGGTTGGCGCGGCAGTGCGCCTTGACCGCATCGGCGGTCAGCGCAGGGTCCTTCTTCACGATGACGGCCTTGACGATCTCGCCGGACTTCTCGTCCGGTACGCCGACAGCGGCCACTTCCAGCACCCCGGGCATTTCGGCGATCACGTCCTCGATCTCGTTCGGGTAGACGTTGAAGCCGGACACCAGAATCATGTCCTTCTTGCGGTCGACGATGTAGACGAAACCCTGCTCGTCCATCCGTGCGATATCGCCGGTGTGCAGCCAGCCGTCGGCATCCATGACCTTGGCGGTTTCTTCCGGCTTCTTCCAGTAGCCCTTCATCACCTGCGGGCCCTTGATGCACAGCTCGCCGATCTCGCCCAGCGGCAGCATCGCGCCGGCGTCGTCCTTGATGCAGGCATCGGTGGACGGAATCGGCAGGCCGATCGAGCCGTTGTAGTCCTTCAGGTCCATCGGGTTGATGCAGGCGGCAGGCGAGGTTTCGGTCAGGCCGTAGGCCTCGACCAGGGTCAGGCCGGTGACCTTTTTCCAGCGTTCGGCGACCGACCGTTGCACCGCCATGCCGCCGCCAAGGGTCATCTTCAACGTGGAGAAATCCACCTGGTCGAAGCCGGGCGTATTGAGCAGGCCGTTGAACAGCGTGTTGACGCCGGTGAACGCGGTGAAGCGGGTTTTCTTCAGTTCCTTGACGAAGCCGGGCATGTCGCGCGGATTGCTGATCAGGTGATTGCAGCCGCCGATCTTCATGAAGACCAGGCCGTTGGCCGTCAATGCAAAGATGTGGTAAAGCGGCAGCGCGGTGATCACCACCTCGGCGCCTTCTTCCAGCTTGCCGGTGCCGGCAAGCCACTGGTGGGCCTGCTGCATGTTGGCCACCAGATTGCGGTGGGTGAGCATCGCGCCCTTGGCCACGCCGGTGGTGCCGCCGGTGTACTGCAGGAAGGCGATGTCATCGGGCTCGATCTGCAGCGTCGGCACGCTGTGCTTGCGGCCCAGCGCCAGTGCGTCGCGAAACCGGATCGCGCCCTTGATGCGGTAATCGGGCACCAGCTTCTTGACGTACTTGACGACGAAGTTGACCAGCGCCGCTTTCGGGAAGCCGAGCATGTCGCCCAGGCCGGTGGTGATCACCTGCTTGACCGGGGTGTCGGCGATGACCTGCTGCACGGTGGTGCCGAAGTTGTCGATCACCACCAGCACGCTGGCGCCGGCGTCGATCAGCTGATGCTTCAGCTCGCGCGGGGTGTAGAGCGGATTGACGTTGACCACGGTCAGGCCGGCACGCAGGATGCCGAAGGTGGCCACCGGATACTGCAGGCAGTTGGGCATCATCAGGGCGACGCGGTCGCCTTTCTTCAACTGCAATTCGCCAAGCAGATAGGCGGCGAACTGCTCGACCAGCTGATCGGCTTGCCGATAGGTGAGGGTCTTGCCGAAGCTGTGATATGCGGGGCGGTCGGCAAACCGCTTGACCGAGGTGGCGAACACCTCGGCCACGGTACGGAACTGCTCCAGATCGATCTCGGCTGCGACGCCGGCCGGATAACTTTGCAACCAAGGACGTGCCTGATTCATCTGCCCCCCTCCAGGGTATTCGGTACGTGACGCGGTGTGTTCCACGGCGCTACAACAGCTGGCAGCATACCGTCATGGATGGAAAAGGCGAAGCGTGATGCAGGGCAGCATTCAAGCGCGGTGGCGGGTCGGGTTGGTTGCGATTTGTATCGTGGGCCTGGTCGGTTGCACGCGTGCCGCACCGGAACAACGGCTGCGCGCAACGCTGGAGACGATGCACCTGGCGATCGAAGCGCGCGACATCGGCGAGGCGATGGCGCCGGTGGCCGAGGATTTTGTCGGCGACCAAGGACTGGACGCAGCCGGCCTGCGGCGATTGATGCAGCTGCAGATGCTGGGCAATCGCCGCATCGGCGTGACCCTGGGGCCGGTGGATGTGCAACTGCACGATGACACCGCACGCGTGCGTTTCACCGCGCTGCTGACCGGCGGCAGCGGGCGCTGGCTGCCCGAGCAGGCACAGACCTACCAGGTGACCACCGGCTGGCGCTTGCAGGACGGCGACTGGCAGCTGTATCACGCGCAGTGGGAGCCGACCGGGCACTGATGCCGCGATTCTGGAGCGCGCATCGCCGGTGGGCGCGGTGGGTATCGGATGGCAAGGTATTTCCCCGCTGCGCTGCGTTGGCGTGCAGCGCCTGTCCGCCTCCGATGATTGCTCACCTGTCCGGCAATACGAGGTTCCAGTTGCCCAAAACACCACTCCCGCCGGGCGGCGGGAGTGGGGTCATGCTTACAGGGCAGCGCGCTGCGCTCAGGCCGCCTTGCGGGCAGCCAGTTGACGCAGCACGTACTGCAGCAGACCACCGTGCTTGAAGTACTCCACTTCCTTGGGCGTCAGCAGCAGCACCTTGACCTGGAACTGCTTGACGCTGCCGTCGGACTTCTTCGCATCCACCGTGGCACGACGGCTGGCGCCGTCCTGCAGGCCGGTGATGTCCAGCACTTCCGAACCATCCAGGCCCAGGGTCTGGGCGTTTTCGTTCTCCAGGAACTGCAGCGGCAGCACCCCCATGCCGACCAGGTTGGAGCGATGGATGCGCTCGAAGCTCTCGGCGATCACTGCCTTGACGCCGAGCAGGTTGGTGCCCTTGGCCGCCCAGTCGCGCGAGGAACCGGTGCCGTATTCCTTGCCGGCCAGTACCACCAGGGGCACGCCGTCGGCCTTGTACTTCACTGCCGCATCGTAGATCGCCAGTTTTTCCGGCGCCGCGCCGTCCTTGCCGTAGTACAGGGTGTTGCCGCCTTCTTCGCCGCCGAACATCAGGTTCTTGATGCGGATGTTGGCGAAGGTACCGCGCACCATCACGTCGTCGTTGCCGCGGCGGCTGCCGTAGCTGTTGAAGTCGGCCGGCTGCACGCCGCGCTCCTGCAGGAAGCGACCCGCCGGCGAATCCTTCTTGATGTTGCCGGCCGGCGAGATGTGGTCGGTGGTGATCGAGTCGCCGAACAGGCCCATGATGCGTGCGCCATGCACATCCTCGACATGGCCGACCTGCATGGTCATGCCGTCGAAGTAGGGCGGGTTCTTGATGTAGGTCGAGGCCGCGTCCCATTCGTACAGCGCGCCATCAGGAGAGGCGATGGTGTTCCAGCGGCTGTCGCCCTTGAACACGTCGGCATAGTTCTGCTTGAACATCTCCGGGCCGACGGTGGCGGCGATGGTGTCGCCGATTTCCTTGTTGCTCGGCCAGATGTCGCGCAGATACACCGGCTGCCCGTCGCTACCGGTGCCCAGCGGGTCGGTGGTGAGGTTGATGTCGGTGGTACCGGCGATCGCATACGCCACCACCAGCGGCGGCGAGGCGAGGTAGTTCATCTTCACTTCGGGGTGCACGCGGCCTTCGAAGTTGCGGTTGCCCGACAACACCGAAGACACCACCAGGTCGTCCTTGGCGATCGCCGCAGATACATCATCCGGCAACGGGCCGGAGTTGCCGATACAGGTGGTGCAGCCGTAGCCGACCACGTAGAACCCGAGCTTTTCCAGATCGGCGAGCACGCCGGCCTTGCTTAGGTAATCGGTGACCACGCGCGAGCCCGGCCCGAGCGAGGTCTTCACCCACGGCTGCGCCTTCAGCCCCTTGGCCGCCGCGTTACGCGCGAGCAGGCCGGCACCCAGCATCACTGCCGGGTTGGAGGTGTTGGTGCAGGATGTGATCGCGGCGATCACCACCGAGCCGTCGCGCAGCTGCCAGCCGGCGCCGCTGTCGGTGGAACTCTCGGCTTGCGCAGCCTTGGCGCCGACCGCAGTGCCGCCACCACCCTCGTTCTTCAGGCGGTCTTCCTGCTTGACGTCGGTCAGGCGCTTGCTGCGCGCGTCCACGAACGGCTTGAGGCTCTCGCGGAAGTTGGACTGCATGTCTTCCAGCAGCACGCGGTCCTGCGGGCGCTTGGGGCCGGCCAGCGACGGCTTGACCTCGCCCATGTCCAGCTCCAGCGTGGCGCTGTACTGGGCCGGTGGGGTGTTGGCGTCGTGCCACAGGCCCTGCGCCTTGGCATAGGCTTCGACCAGGGCGATCTGCTCCTCGCTGCGGCCGGACAGGCGCAGGTAGGTCAGCGATTCTTCGTCGACCGGGAAGATGCCGCAGGTGGCGCCGTATTCCGGTGCCATGTTGCCGATAGTGGCGCGATCGGCCAGCGGCAGGTGCTGCAGGCCTTCGCCGTAGAACTCGACGAACTTGCCGACCACGCCGGCCTTGCGCAGCATCTGGGTGACGGTGAGCACCAGGTCGGTTGCGGTGGCGCCTTCGGGCAGCTTGCCGCTGAGCTTGAAGCCGACCACCTGCGGAATCAGCATGGACGAGGGCTGGCCCAGCATCGCGGCCTCGGCCTCGATACCGCCCACGCCCCAACCCAGCACGCCGATGCCATTGATCATGGTGGTGTGGCTGTCGGTGCCGAACACGGTGTCCGGGTAGGCGATCCGTGTCCCGTCCTTGTCCGCGCTCATCACCACGCGTGCCAGGTTTTCCAGGTTCACCTGGTGGACGATGCCGGTATTGGGCGGCACCACCTTGAAGTTCTCGAATGCCTTCTGGCCCCAGCGCAGGAAGCCGTAGCGCTCCTGGTTGCGCTGGAATTCGATCTTGCCGTTGAGGTCGAGCGCGTCAGCCGAGCCGAACACATCCACCTGCACCGAGTGGTCGATGACCAGCTCGGAGGGAATCTGCGGGTTGATCTGGTCGGCCTTGCCGCCGAGCTTGACCACGGCATCGCGCATCGCGGCCAGGTCGACCACGCACGGCACGCCGGTGAAGTCCTGCAGCACCACGCGGGCCGGCATGAAGGCGATTTCGATATCGGGCTCTGCCTTGGGGTCCCACTTGGCGACCGCTTCGATGTGGTCCTTGCCGACGGTGACGCCGCCGTCCTCGTGCCGGAGCAGGTTCTCCAGCAGGATCTTCATCGAATAGGGCAGGTGGCCGATCTCGAAGCGCTCGCCCAGCTTGGGCAGGCTGTAGTACTCGTAGCGCTGGCCGTGGACCTCGAACGAGGTGCGGGTGGAAAAGGAATCGCTCATGCATCACTCCTATGGCAGCAGGCTTTAGGTCTGTTTGGGACAGTGTGACCAATTCAGTGTGTACGTTCGGTTGCAGCACAGGGTATGTGGCCTTGAGTACGACAAGTCAAGTATGTAAAATCACTGCATACTTTCTGCCGGGGCCACCTCCATGGAAGCCACAGTTGCCGAGCGCGGGCAGATCACGCTGCCCAAGGCCGTGCGCGATGCCCTGGGCCTGACCAAGGGCACCACGCTCAAGATCGAGCTCGACGGCGGGCGCATCATCCTGCGCAAGGACGTCAGCGAGGCGCTGCGCAAGGTGCGCGGCAAGTTCAAGCTGGTCGACGGGCTGACCAGTACCGACGAGGCGATGCGCGCCATCCGTGGCCGCGCCCCCGGGGATCCGTTCGACCCATGATTGCCCTGGATTCCTCGGTGCTGCTCGACATCCTGGTCGGCGACGCGGTCTACGGCGAGGTGTCGGAGATCTGCATCGGCGATGCGCTGGCGCGCGACGAGGTGGTGGTCTGCGATGCGGTGGTGGCCGAGGTGCTGGCCATGCTCGATACCCAGGTCGACCTGATGGAAACCCTGGCCTCGATCGGCGTGCGTTACGAAGCCACCCAGGAAGCGGCGGCGGTGCGCGCCGGCCATATGAACAAGCGCTTCCGCGCGCGCGGCGGCAAGCGCGAGCGGGTGGTGGCCGATTTCCTGATCGGCGCCCACGCGATGCTCCAGTGCGACGGGTTGATCACCCGCGACGAGGGCTTTTTCCGCGACTACTTCAAGGGTTTGAAGATCGTTGTCCCCAAACCCGCACGCTGATCCACGTTTCGCGTTTACACATTCACTGTTGTCTTTCGGAGAATCCGCATGTTGGAAGCCTATCGCCACCACGTTGCAGAGCGCGCCGCGCTCGGTATCCCGCCGCTGCCACTGACCGCGCAGCAGACCGCCGAGGTCATCGAGCTGCTGAAGGCTCCGCCGGCGGGCGAAGAACAATTCCTGGTCGAGCTGCTCAGCCAGCGCGTCCCGGCCGGTGTCGATGACGCCGCCAAGGTCAAGGCCTCGTACCTGGCCGCGGTGGCGTTCGGCACCGAAAAGACCGCGCTGATCAGCCCCACGCGTGCGACCGAGCTGCTCGGCACCATGCTGGGCGGCTACAACATCCAGCCGCTGATCGATCTGCTCGACAACCCCGAGCTGGGCGCCACCGCCGCCGAAGCGCTCAAGCACACCTTGCTGGTGTTCGACGCCTTCCACGACGTGCAGGAAAAGGCCGAAGCCGGTAACGCGCACGCCAAGGCCGTGCTGCAGAGCTGGGCCGAGGCCGAGTGGTTCACCAGCAAGCCGGAAGTACCGCAAAGCATGACCGTCACCGTGTTCAAGGTACCCGGCGAGACCAACACCGACGACCTGTCGCCGGCCCCGGATGCGACCACGCGCCCGGACATCCCGCTGCACGCGCTGGCGATGCTGAAGAACGCCCGCGACGGCGCGGCCTTCGTGCCGGAAGAAGACGGCAAGCGTGGCCCGATCCAGGCCATCGCCGACCTCAAGGCCAAGGGCCATCTGGTCGCCTACGTGGGTGATGTGGTCGGTACCGGTTCCTCGCGCAAGTCGGCGACCAACTCGGTGCTGTGGTGGACCGGCGAGGACATTCCGTTCATTCCGAACAAGCGCTTCGGCGGCGTGTGCCTGGGCAGCAAGATCGCCCCGATCTTCTACAACACGATGGAAGACGCCGGTGCATTGCCGATCGAGCTGGACGTGTCGCAGATGGAGCACGGCGATGTGGTCGAGCTGCGTCCGTACGACGGCAAGGCACTGAAGAACGGACAGGTGATCGCCGAGTTCGCGATGAAGTCCGACGTGCTGTTTGACGAAGTGCGCGCCGGTGGCCGCATTCCGCTGATCGTCGGCCGCGGCCTCACCGCCAAGGCACGCGAATTCCTGGGCCTGCCGGCCTCGGACCTGTTCCGCCTGCCGATGGACCCGCCGGACACCGGCAAGGGCTTCTCGCTGGCGCAGAAGATGGTCGGCCGCGCCTGCGGTCTGCCGGAAGGCCAGGGCATGCGCCCGGGCACCTATTGCGAGCCGAAGATGACCTCGGTGGGCTCGCAGGACACCACCGGCCCGATGACCCGCGACGAGCTCAAGGACCTGGCCTGCCTGGGCTTCTCGGCCGACCTGGTGATGCAGTCGTTCTGCCACACCGCCGCCTACCCGAAGCCGGTGGACGTCAAGACCCATCACACCTTGCCGGAGTTCATCTCCACCCGTGGCGGCGTCTCGCTGCGTCCGGGCGATGGCGTGATCCATAGCTGGCTCAATCGCATGCTGCTGCCCGACACGGTCGGTACCGGTGGCGACTCGCATACGCGTTTCCCGATCGGCATCTCGTTCCCGGCCGGCTCCGGCCTGGTGGCGTTCGCCGCTGCCACCGGCGTGATGCCGCTGGACATGCCCGAGAGCGTGCTGGTGCGCTTCAAGGGTGAAATGCAGCCAGGCGTGACCCTGCGCGACCTGGTCAACGCGATCCCGCTGTACGCAATCAAGGACGGCCTGCTGACCGTGGCCAAGCAGGGCAAGAAGAACATCTTCTCCGGCCGCATCCTGGAAATCGAAGGGCTGCCGAACCTGAAGGTGGAGCAGGCGTTCGAGCTGTCCGACGCCTCGGCCGAGCGCTCGGCGGCCGGTTGCACCGTGCACCTGGACAAGGCGCCGATCATCGAATACCTGACCAGCAACATCACGCTGCTGCGCTGGATGATTGCCGAAGGCTATGCCGATGCGCGCACGCTGGGCCGCCGCATCAAGAAGATGGAAGAGTGGCTGGCCGACCCGCAGCTGCTGCAGCCCGATGCCGACGCCGAATACGCGGCCGTCATCGAGATCGACCTGGCCGACATCCATGAGCCGATCGTGGCGTGCCCGAACGACCCGGACGACGTCAAGACACTGTCCGACGTGGCCGGCGCGGCGATCGACGAGGTGTTCATCGGTTCGTGCATGACCAACATCGGTCACTTCCGTGCCGCCGCCAAGTTGCTGGAAGGCAAGCGCGACATCCCGACCCGCCTGTGGGTTGCGCCGCCGACCAAGATGGATGCCTCCGAGCTGACCAAGGAAGGCCATTACGGCACCTTCGGCGCGGCCGGTGCGCGTATGGAAATGCCGGGCTGCTCGCTGTGCATGGGCAACCAGGCACAGGCACGCGAGGGCGCCACGGTGTTCTCCACCTCCACGCGTAACTTCCCGAATCGTCTGGGCCGCAACACCAACGTGTACCTGGGTTCGGCGGAACTGGCCGCGATCTGCTCGCGTCTGGGTCGCATCCCGACCAAGGACGAGTACATGGCCGATGTGGGCGTGATCAAGACCAGTGGCGACCAGATCTACCGCTACATGAACTTCGATCAGATTCAGGAATATCAGGACGTGGCCGACACCGTCGCTGCCTGATCCAGCTGATTGCTCAGCTGTTCGAAACGCCCGGCAATGCCGGGCGTTTTTCGTTATTCGGGCGATGGCTTCGTCTTGGCCACGCAATGCCGGAAGTTAAAGGCAATCGCAGTTAACTCACCTGCCGCATTGCAACAAAAATCTGAAGTCGGGAGGCCTAGAGTGGCGCCGCTTCCACTCGCTGTGATGATCTCCAATGCCTACTTGCACGATCGCTGGTCAAACGCTGCACTACGCACACTACGGTCACGGGTTTCCGGTTCTGCTCGGCCACAGTTATCTCTGGGATGCGGCCATGTGGGAGCCGCAGATCCAGGCGCTGTCGCAGCACTATCGGGTCATCGTCCCCGAGTTGTGGGGACACGGACAGTCGGCAGCATTGCCGGCAGGCACGCAGACGGTTGGCGATCTTGCCAGGCAGATGCTGCAATTGCTGGACGCGTTGGAGCTGCCGCAGTGCGCGGTGGTCGGCTTGTCGGTCGGTGGCATGTGGGCCGCCGAGCTGGCGCTGCTGGCACCGGAGCGCGTGCGCAGCCTGGTGTTGATGGATACCTTCCTGGGCGCCGAGCCGCAGGCCACGCAAACGCGTTATTTCGGGTTGCTCGATGCAATGGAAGCCGCGGGGCAGGTGACGCCTGCGTTGATCGAGGCGATCGTGCCGATCTTTTTCCGTCCCGGCATCGATCTGAATTCCGCGCTGCCGGCTGCGTTTGCACAGCGCCTGGCGGCGCTGTCGGCCGAGCAGGTGCGCGCCTCCATCGTGCCGTTGGGCCGGCTGATCTTCGGGCGCGCCGATCGCCTGGAGGCGATGTCTGCGCTGAATCCGGCCAGCACGTTCCTGCTCGGCGGCGCGGACGATATTCCGCGTCCGCCCGAAGAATTGTGGCTGATGGCCGAGGTGATCGGTTGCGACTACGAGCTGATTCCCGATGCCGGGCATATCGCATCGCTGGAGAATCCGGCGTTCGTCACCGCGCAGTTGCTGGGGTGGTTGAAGCGCACGGTGGCATCGGATTCGACGCGGATGGAAAGGCGCGCGCTTGAAGGCAGCACTCAGGCACAGGCACCGCTCTGACTGGTGTGCTGCTGATCTGGTGAATCAGAACGACACCATGCGTTGCTTGCAACCATGCGCAACGACCATCTCGATTGGCGCTGCTTGCAACCATGAGCGCCGATCACCTCACTTGGTCCTTGCCCGCTCACCGTCGCGGGACCTCGCGCGGCATGGATGCCGCGCCAGAGCCTACAGGGACGTCCTTGCGGCGTGTCCCGCGATGGTGGGCGGGCAAGGGCCCTGCACCGAAGCACCAGATCAGACGCTTTGCCTTCTAGCAGGGTGCCTCGACCTGCTGATGCGAACGTAAAACGCTATGAGAACAGCCTGACAAACCACGACGTAGTGTCGTGAGCCGCTTCTAAGGCTGCGCGCCCAACCAGGCTTCCAGTGCCGCCGCCGGCAATGGCCGCGAAAACAGATAGCCCTGCAGCACTTCGCAGCCGAGGTCGGCGAGGAACAGGCGCTGCGCCTCGTTTTCCACGCCTTCGGCAACCACGTGCTTGCGCAGATGCTCGCCGATGCGCAGCACCGAGGTGGTGAGGGCGCGGGCGTCCTCGCTGTGTTCGATGTCGCGCACGAAGCTCATGTCCAGCTTGAGTTCGTCGATCGGCAGGCGGTGCAGGTGGCTCAGGCTGGAGTAGCCGGTGCCGAAGTCGTCCAGCGACAGCGAGATGCCGGCTTCGCGGATGGCATGCAGGTTCTCCAGCACGCCAGGCTGCCCGGACAGCATCACGCTCTCGGTCATTTCCAGCGTGAGGTCGGAGGGCTGCGCGCCCGTCTCGGCGATCAGGCGCAACAGGTCGCTGAGCATGCGCGGGCTTTCGAAGCTGCTCGCCGACAGATTCACCGACACCCGCGTCACCGGCACACCACGCGTGCGCCAATCGGCGATCTGCCGGCAGGCGCTGCGCAATACCCAATCGTTGAGCTGCGGCATCATGCCTTGCTCTTCGGCCACGGGCAGGAAACGCGCCGGCGAAATGGCGCCCAGTTGCGGATGGTTCCAGCGCAACAATGCTTCCACGCCGTACAGCGCGTGCGGCGCGGCGCTGTGCAATTGCGGTTGATAGTGCAGCTGCAGCTGATCGCGGCCGATGGCCTGGCGCAGCTCCGCTTCCAGCGCGACGCGCTCCTGCGCCATGCGGTTCATGTCGGAACTGAAGAAGCGGAAGCGTCCGCCGCCCTCCTGCTTGGCGCGGTTCATGGCCAGATCGGCATGCCGCAGCAGGATGTTGATGTCGCGCCCGTCCTCGGGAAACATCGCCACTCCGATGCTGGCGGACGGATGCACGGTCATGTGCCCGACCGGCAGTGGCCTGGCAATGGTGCCCAGCACCCGTTCTGCGGCGGCACTGGCCTGCTCGGCACTGCATTGCGGCAGCGCAAGTGCGAATTCGTCGCCTGCCAGGCGCGCCAGCATGGCGGTGGCGGGCAGCTGTTCGCCGATGCGCAGGGCGATGTCGCGCAATAGGCCGTCGCCGGCGGCATGGCCCTGGCTGTCGTTGATCAATTTGAAGCGGTCGATGTTGATGAACATCAACGTGGCCGGTTCGCCGGCATATTCGGCCTGCGTCAAGGCCTGCTCGGCGCGTGCGCTGAACATGATGCGGTTGGGCAGGCCGGTCAGCGCATCGTAGAACGCGAGTTGGTGCACGCGTTGGCGGGTCTGCTCGCGCTCCAGTGCCAGCGTGCACAGCTGCTGGCACAGATCGGTAAGGCGTACGTGCCAGGCATCGGCCCGCTGGGCCTTGCGGTAGTACAGCGCGAAGGTCCCGAGCACGCGTGCGCTGTTGGAGCGGATCGGCGTGCTCCAGCAGGCGCGCAGGCCCATCGGCAACAATACTTCGCGAAATTGCGCGAACAGCGGGTCGGTGGCGATGTCTTCCACCATCACCGCACGGCCGCGCCAGGCGGCCGTGCCGCAGGCGCCTGCGCCCGGCGCGATCTTCAAGCCGTTGACCGCATCGGCATACTCCGGCGGCAGGCTGGGGGCCGCCAGCGAATGCAGGCAGCCTTGATTGTCCGCGCTCATGACCGTGGCCAGCACGTCCGGCGCGATGCGCTCGACCTCGGTGCAGATCAGCGTCATCACCTCGATCAGCGGCCGCTCCTGCACCAGCGCCTCGAGCACGCGGTGCTGCAGCACTTCATGCATCTTGGTGTCGGTGATGTCGGTCAGCACCGCCACGTAATGCGAGGGAAGATGCCTGGCGTCGTAGATCGGATTGAAGTTGAGCGAGATCCACAGCGGCGTGCCGTCCTTGCGATACACCAGCAGGTCGGCCTGGGTCTGCTGCAGGGCGTCGGCGCGGTCGCGGATGCGTGCCACCTCGTCCTGGTCGCTTTGCGCGCGGGTGAGCACGTCCGAGGGGCGCTTGCCGACCAGTTCGGCCTCGGTATAGCCGAACATGCGCTGGAAGCCGTCATTGGCATAGAGCAGGCGCGATTGCAGATCGCAGATCAGGATCGCACTGCTGCTGCCGTCCAGCGCTTCGGCCAGCAGGCGCGAGCGCGTGGCGTCGGGATGTTCGTCGGGCCTGGTCATGCCGGCGGTGATCGGGCCGGCCTTTATCGTCCCGGGCATGAGCGGGTGATCTGCTCGCGCATCCGCCGTTACCGGCGACGCGGCGTCCGCGACGCCGGGAGCCGCCGCCTGTTCGGTCGGTTGCGGGGGGCGGGACTTCATGCCGGATCAGCGCGCCTGCGCCGACAGCGCGATCAGGCGCTCGGCCACGCGGTCCAGCGGTACCACTTCCTGCGCGGCGCCGAGTTTATAGGCGGCACCGGGCATGCCCCAGACCACGCTGCTGGCTTCGTCCTGCACCAGCGTGGGCGCGCCGGCCTGCAGCATTTCCAGCAGGCCGCGTGCGCCGTCGTCGCCCATGCCGGTGAGGATGGCGCCGACCGCATTCGGGCCGGCGTTGGCAGCGACGGAGCGGAACAGCACGTCCACCGCCGGCTTGTGGCGATTGACCGGCGGGCCGTCGTCGATGCGGCAGCGCCAGCGCGCACCGTCGCGGATGATGCGCAGATGCTGGCCGCCGGGCGGCAGGTAGGCATGGCCGGGCAGGATCGCCTCGCCGTCGCTGGCCTCGCGTACCGACATCGCCGAATGGCGATTGAGGCGCTCGGCGAAGGCGGTGCTGAAGCTGGCCGGCAGATGCTGGGTCATCACCACCGCCGGTGCATCGGCGGGCATGTGCTCGAGCACCACGCGCAGGGCTTCGGTGCCGCCTGCCGAAGCGCCAATGGCGATCAGGCGGTCGGTGGTGCGAAAGCGCAGCGCGCTGCCCGGCACCGGTGCCGACTGCATGTCCAGGGTGACCTTGGGCGCGCTGGGACGATTGAGCGCGCTGACCTTGGCCTTGGAGGCCATCTTGACCTTGCTGACGATCTCCTCGGCATAGCCTTCCAGCCCGCGTGCGACGTCGATCTTGGGCTTGGAGACGAAATCCACCGCGCCCAGCGACAATGCCTGCAAGGTGGTGTCGGCGCCACGCTCGGTCAGCGATGAGATCATCACCACCGGGGTGGGGCGCAGGCGCATGAGGTTTTCCAGGAACACCAGGCCGTCCATGCGCGGCATTTCCACATCCAGCGTGATCACGTCCGGATTGAGGCGTTTGATCTTTTCGCGCGCCAGGATCGGGTCGGCGGCCGAGCCGATCACCTCGATGCCGGCATCGCGCGAGAGGATTTCGGTCAGCATCTGGCGTACGACCGCCGAGTCGTCGACGATCAATACACGCACAGGGGTTTCCAGCGTCATTCGAACAACTCCACTCCACCGGTGACCGGTGCTTTGGACAGACGGGCGCGCACGGCCGATTCGGCGGCGGCGACTTCGGCTTCGTGTGCATGCGGCAAGCGCTGCACGACCACGCGTCCGGTCGTCGGGAAGAACCACACCTTGCGCGGATGGATGCCGCACAGATCTTCGGCAATGATGGGAATGTGCTCGGCCTGCAGGTACTGGCGCACGAACTCGGCATTGCGGGTGCCGACCGGATTGCTGGTGAAGCCCTTGAGCACGTTGGCGCCACCGAACACCTTGGCTTCGATGCGTTTGCGATGCGCGCCGCGCTTGAGCATGTCGTTGATCAGCAACTCCATCGCATAACTGCCGTAGCGCGCGGGTGCGCCGTCACCGACCTGGCCTTCCGGCAACAGGAAGTGATTCATGCCGCCGATCTTCAGGACCGGGTCGCGCAGGCAGGCGGCAACGCACGATCCCAAGGTGGTCGTCAACGCGGTGTCGTCGTCCACCACCAGGTATTGGGTGGGCAGCAGTTTGGCGGTGATGGTCTGGAACCGCGAGTCGCGGTAGCGCATGACATCGTCGACCTGCACGGCGGTGCTCATGTGGCGGCTCCGGCGCGCGGCGCACGCCGATACAGCGTGCGCCCGCACGGCTGGATCAGGTCGGCTGCGTGCAGGTAATTCTCCGAGTGCCCGGTGTAGAGCAGACCGTCATCGCCCATGTGGCTGACCAGACGCGACAGGATGCCGCGCTGGGTCGGCTTGTCGAAATAGATCATCACGTTACGGCAGAACAGCGCCGCGTACGGGCCGCCGACGTCGTAACGCGGTGCCAGCAGATTCAACTGGCGGTATTCGATGAGTTGGCGCAACGCCGGGATGACCCGGCACTTGCCCTCGTTGGGGCCGCTGCCGCGCTGGAAATACTTGCGCTTGATCGATGCGTCCAGCGAGGCGACGCGGTCGATGGCGTAGACGCCGCGCGAGGCGGTTTCCAGCACCTGGGTGTCGACGTCGGTGGCCACGATGCTGACCGGCGGGGTCAAGGTGCCGAAGGCTTCGCAGGCGGTGATGGCGATGGAGTAGGGCTCCTCACCGGTGGAGGCCGCGCACGACCAGATCTTCAAGGGCGCCTGCGAGGCACGCTTTTGCAGTTCTTCGCGCAGTTTGTCGAAGTGGTGCGGCTCGCGGAAAAACGAGGTCAGATTGGTGGTCAGCGCGTTGGTGAACGCCTGCCATTCCTCTTCGTCGGTGCCTGCTTCCAGCTGGTCCAGATAGTCGCGGAAGGAGCGCAGACCGAGCACGCGAAGACGACGCGACAGCCGGCCATACACCATGTCGCGCTTGGCCGGAGCCAGGGCGATGCCGACACGCTGATAGATCAGGTCGCAGACGCGCTTGAAATCGCGGTCGCCAAAATCAAATTCGCGTGTGTCTGAAGCGGGAGTCGAGGTGGTCGTCATATCCATAAGCGTCGTGAGCTATGACTGGATATCGGCCACGTGGTCATGCAACTGAAGCACTAATCGGTGTCTTGCGGGGGCAGGGTCGCATCTGGCGCCTGCAACCGCGTTGGCGGGGTAGCCGGCGAGGCCAATGCGCGGCGCTGCGCACTGCGCTGGCTGCAGATGCGCAAAGCCCCGGCAGTGCCGGGGCTTTGCGGGACAGCCTTGGATCAGAACTCTTGCCAGTTGCCGTCGGCCAGGGCGGCCTGCGGCTTGGCCGGCCGCGACGGCGTGGCCGCCGCACGCGCGGCCGGCTTGGTTGCGGGCGTCACCGCAACCGGGCGCGAGGCGACCGGGCGGGCGCGTGCAGCCGGCGCGGCCGGCGCAGCCGGCTCGTCCAGCTTGAACACCGACACCGCTTCGGCCAGGTGGCCGGCCTGCTCTTCCATCGAGCGTGCGGCCGCAGTGGCTTCTTCCACCAGGGCAGCGTTCTGCTGGGTGGTCTCGTCCATCTGGGTGATGGTCTGGTTGACCTGCTCGATGCCGGCCGATTGTTCCTGCGAGGCGGCGGAGATCTCGCCCATGATGTCGGTGACACGCTGCACGCTGGCCACGATCTCGGCCATGGTGGCACCGGCCTTGCGCACCAGTGCCGAGCCCTCGGCCACCTTGTGCACGGAGTCGTCGATCAGGCCCTTGATCTCCTTGGCCGCGCCGGCCGAACGCTGTGCCAGCGTACGCACTTCCGAGGCGACCACGGCAAAGCCGCGGCCCTGTTCGCCGGCACGGGCGGCTTCCACCGCCGCGTTCAAGGCCAGGATGTTGGTCTGGAAGGCGATGCCGTCGATGACCGAGATGATGTCGGCGATCTTCTTGGACGAGGCCTCGATGCCGGACATGGTGGTGACCACCTGCGAGACCACGTCGCCGCCCTGCGAGGCCACGCCGGTGGCGCCGATGGCGAGCTGGTTGGCTTGGCGGGCGCTTTCGGCGTTCTGCCTGACCGTAGAGGTGAGCTCCTCCATCGATGCGGCGGTTTCTTCCAGGTTGGCCGCCTGCTGCTCGGTGCGATGCGACAGGTCGCTGTTGCCGGAGGCAATCTCGCCGGCAGCCGAGTTGATCGCGGTGGACGAGACCTTGATGCGCCCGACGATGTCGGAAAGCTGCTCGGCGGTGGCATTGGCATCGTCACGCATCTGCGCGAACACGCCGCTGAATTCGCCGCGCATGCGCACGGTCAGGTCGCCGCGCGACAGCGCCGACAGCAATGCGGAGATCTGCTCCAGGCTGGCGGCGTTGGCATCCAGCAGGCCGTTGAGCTGCTGGGCCAGCTGCAGGAAGAAGCCCTGCTTGCCATCGGTTTCCACCCGGCCGCTCATGTCGCCGCTGGCGGCGGCACGCACGATGCGGGCGACTTCTTCTTCGACCTGGACCTCGATGGTGCGATCGCGCCATTCACAGACATCGCCGGTGCTCTCGCCCTGCTCGTTCTTGATGACGGTGACGGTCTGCATCATCACAAACTCGCCGTAACGCTCTTCGAAGCTGGTGATGCCGTCGCGTTCCAGCGCTGCGATGGCCTTGTGCACGGTCGCTTCGGGCAGGCCGAGATAGCTGATGTGCTGACCGATGATCTTGCTGGCCTCAAACTCGGGCGAGGACAGACGGATGCTGCCTTCGTAATGCGTGACCAGCTTCTGGAACGCCTCGTTGGCGTAGATCATGATCCGATCGGTGTCGGTGATGAAGGTGCTGGTGGAGGATTTGTCCAGTGCGGTACGGATACGCAGGTTTTCGTCGGCGATCTTCTTGTCGCGTTCGATGCGTTCCTTCAGGTCGCGCTGCATCCGGTGCATGGAGCGCATCAGTTCGCCCACTTCGTCCTGGCCCTGCACATTGATCTGGCCATCGAGCTTGCCGCTGGCGATTTCGGTGGCAGTGGACACCGCGCCGCGCATGCTCTTGACGATGGACCGTGCGAACAGGAATGCCAGGCCCAGGCCGCCGGCGATGCCGATCAGCAGCACCAGCACGGTCAACGAGACCGAGGTGGCATGGACCTTTTCGGCCTTGCTCTTGGCAGCCTGCGCCAACTTGTTGTCTTCGGCGATCAATGCGGCCAACGATGCCTGTGCCTTGGCATGCAGTGCGCTGGTTTCGCCAACGAAGGTATCGACGGCGTCGTCAGGCAGGTTCAGTTCCAGCATTTCGTCGACGCTTTCGTAGGAGGCCGAGGCCTTCTTCCAATCCGCAACGAAGGTGGCAAACAGCTGCTTTTGCTGCGGGCTCTCGATCAGGCGGGGATAGCCCTTGATCGTGGCCTCGATTTCGCCATTGAGCCGCTTGGCGCGGACCTTGGCTTCCTGCTTGACCGAGTCGCTGGCGCGCACCAGATTTTGATAGGACGCATTTCGATATTCGCCGAGCATGCCGCGCAGATCGCCTGCTTCGCGCACGCTGGACATGGTATTGCCGGCCAGGTCGCGGGTGACATTATTGAGCGAGGCCAGGCCCGCGTAGGCGATGATTCCCTGCACCAGCATGATCAGCAGCACGATGCCGAACGCCAGCATCAGCTTGGGCATCAATTTGAGATTGTTGATCCATTGCATTGACACGATTCCCCGGTAGAAGTCAGTGCGCATAACCGCAAACAGCAGATCGCCACGCGCGAGGGCGTGGCGATCTGCTAGGCGATTACTTGATGGTGGCCAACTTCAGGCTGGCCGGCGAGCTGACTTCGATTTCGGCACGCGAGCTGTCGCGCTGGATCTTGCCGAGCACACACACGTCCTTGCCTTCCAGGGATTCCGGGGCAAAACTGAACTTGCCGCGGTTGGCGCCGTCGATGCGGGCCGAGAAGGTGTGACGCGGGAACATGCCGCCCATGTACAGGAAGGTGGGTTCACCTTCCGAGCTCTGGGCGTACTTGGCCTTTTCGACCTTGCCGCACACCATGCCGTCCTTGCCGACGAAACGGGTCGCCATTTCCGGCGGAATCATTTCCTGCGACTGAGCCGACAGCGTGGGAGCAACGATCACGAGAGCAGCGACGGGGAGGAGCGAGAGCAGGAACTTCATTGGGATTCTCCAGAATCAAAAGTCGAACGGTGACCCGTTTATGTACGCGGGCTTCTATTCAGCTATCGGCTAGCCGCCGTTCAACTTGAATCCGAAAAACGTGATTTCTATCTCACTTCAACTTCGTTGTGCGTCTCGTGTCGGGAAGCTCCCGACACCAGATGGTCTGAATCAGGCCGCTTCTTCGGCCAGCTGCTGCTGACCGAGCTCGGTGCTGTCCAGCAGGGTCTCGATATCAAGCAGGATCAGCATGCGATCGTCCTGGGTGCCGATGCCCGAGATGAAGCGGGTATCGACCGAGGCGCCGAATTCGGGGGTGGGGCGGATCTGATCGTCGTTGAGCGGGATCACGTCCGAGACGCTGTCCACCACGATGCCGACGACGCGGTCTTCGACATTGAGCACGATCATTACGGTGAAGGCGTCGTAGCGCGCTTCTTTCAGGCGCAGCTTCAGGCGCAGGTCGATCACCGGCACGATGGTGCCGCGCAGGTTGATCACACCCTTGATGTAGTCCGGTGCGTCGGGCAGACGGGTGACCGAGTCGTAGCCGCGGATTTCCTGCACTTTCAGGATGTCCACGCCGTAGTGTTCTTCGCCAAGGGCGAAGCTGAGGAATTCACCACCGGTGCCGGTGGTCGTGCTTTTGTCGTTCATGGAAACTCCGGGCGTTGCGGCTGAGTGTCGGATTGCAGCTATAAAAAAGCATGCGGATGAGGATTGCCCTAGCAACATCGGCGCAGTGCAGGGCAACTTTAGCCGTGCGCCGAGGCTGGTGCGGGTGGGTTCAGAACACGCCGCTCTTGCGCGCATTGCGCTGGCGGTCGACCCGGAAGATGTAGCGCTGGATGGTCTCGTCGGCGCCGCGTGGCAGGTCGCTGAACTGCATGCCGACACGGAAGCCTTCGCTGCCGTTGGGCAGGGTCTGCTTGTACTGGCTGCATACCGTCAGCGGCAGGGTGATCGGCGCGGTGTCGGGCAGTTGCAGCGTGCAGTTGCGATAGGTGCGCTGCGGTTCGAGCAGGGGCATGCCGTCGGTGAGCGAGACCGCCAGGCCGCCACTGCTGATGTCGATCACGCGCAACTGCAGGTTGAGATTGCCGCCCTGTGCCTCGTCCTGGCGAATGATGCAGATGGGCGAGTCGGTGATCGGCGTTTCCAGCCGGTACGACTCGCGGCGCTGCATGTGGTACATCGCCTCGGGCAGGTCGGCGCGGAAGGCGACATGGATGTCGCGTTCCAGCCGGTTGGGCGTTTCCAGCCGGAAGCGGATGTTGACCCGTTCCAGTTGTGCGTAGCACAGCAGGTACTTGGCCTCCTGGATGGCGCGGTTGGAGGCCTCGTTGTGGCTGCCGTCCAGAATCACGCAGTCCTCGTCTTCGTCCACTTCGAGCACGGCGGTGGGCACGGCCATGTCGCGCCCGGCCACATGCATGGTCACGATGGCACGCTGGTCGAGCAACTGGCGCAGCAGGCCACGGATCTGCCGTTTGTTGCGCAGCAGATAGCGCTCGTCACCTTCGGCAAGGTGATCGTCGTGGTCCAGCTCTGAGGTATCGCCTTGGGACATGGGCACAGGCACAGTAGATGCGGGAAGACGCCGGAACGGTTGTCCTGGCGTCGCCTTGATATCGGCGACAAAGCGAAATCTTTAAGGGCTGCTGACAAAAAACCACTGCGTGACGTCTTGGTTGCTTTCGGCGCTATGTTCCTGGCGCTGATGGTGCGGATGGATCCAGTTGTGGAGCGGGCGGGATCTGCGGGTTTGCTGCGGGGCCCTCGCCCGCCCACCATCGCAGGACACGCTGCAAGTACGTCCTTGTAGGCTCCGGCGCGGCATCCATGCCGCTCAAGGTCCCGCGACGGTGAGCGGGCAAGGACCTATCGAGATGGTCGATGTGCACGGTAAGAGCGGTGCTGGAGGCGTCGTTCGCTCATAACGTATCGGCTCCATGTCTGATGGGCACCGCGCGCTCGACGCTGCGGGTTTGCTGCAGGGTCCTTGCCCGCCCACCATCGCAGGACACGCCGCAAGTACGTCCATGTAGGCTCCGTCGCGGCATCCATGCCGCTCAGGGTCCCGCGACGGTGAGTGGGCAAGGACCAGTCGAGAGGGTCGGTGTGCACGGTAAGAGCGGTGCTGGATGCGTCGTTCGCTCATAACGTATCGGCTCCATGTCTGATGGGCACCGCGCGCTCGACGCTGCGGGTTTGCTGCAGGGTCCTTGCCCGCCCACCATCGCAGGACACGCCGCAAGTACATCCATGTAGGCTCCGTCGCGGCATCCATGCCGCTCAGGGTCTCGCGACGGTGGGCGGACAAGGACCAGTCGAGAGGGTCGGTGTGCATGGTAAGAGCAGTCCTGGATGCCTCGTCCGAGCGTGAAGCATCGAGTTCACGTCAATGCAAGTCGCCCGACAAACTGCTTTTCAGATGAGTGCTGACCGACTCTCTGGTGCGGTGTCCTCACCGGTTGCGGGACCGTGTGGCGGCATGGATGCCGCCACCGAGCCCCCAGGGACGGGTTCACGGCGTGTCCCGCAAGCGGTGAGGGCACCGCGCCCTCGACGCTGCGAGTTGGCTGCAGGGCCCTTGCCCGCCCACCATCGCAGGACACGCCGCAAGTACGTCCATGTAGGCTCCGGCGCGGCATCCATGCCGCTCAGGGTCCCGCGACGGTGAGCGGGCAAGGACCAGTCGAGATGGTCGGTGTGCATGGGAAGAGCAGTGCTGGACGTGCTTTTTTTGATCATTGAAGCATCGGCTCCAGGTCTGATGCACACCGCATGACAGACAGCTTTTAGATGAGCGCCGGCCAACTGTCTTGTGCAGTGTCCTTGCCGGTTGCGGGACCGTGTGGCATCAGGTATAGGCGTGCCGTGCGTTGGCCAGCAAGGTGTTCAGTTGGTCCTGCTGTTCCAGGCGGAACACCGCCACTGCATCCACCAGCTGCGCGGCCTGGTCTTCCATCGCGCGGGCAGCTGCAGTGGCTTCTTCCACCAGCGCGGCGTTCTGCTGGGTGGTTTCGTCCATCTGGGTGATGGTCTGGTTGACCTGGGTGATGCCGGCGGCCTGCTCGCGCGAGGCGCTGGTGATCTCGCCCATGATGTCGGTGACGCGCTGCACCGAGCTGACCACCTGCTGCATGGTGCTGCCGGCCTCGGAGGCCAGCGCGGCGCCGTTGCCGATGCGGGCCACCGAGTCGTCGATCAGGTGCTTGATCTGCTTGGCTGCACCGGCCGAACGCTGCGCCAGCATCCGCACTTCCGAGGCGACCACGGCGAAGCCGCGCCCCTGTTCGCCGGCGCGCGCCGCTTCCACCGCCGCGTTCAAGGCCAGGATATTGGTCTGGAAGGCGATGCCGTCGATGACGGAGATGATCTCGGCGATCTTCTTGGACGAGGTGTCGATGTCGGCCATGGTGGTGACCACGCGGCCCACCACATCGCCGCCCTTGGCTGCCACGCCGGCGGCATCCAGCACCAGC
The DNA here is from genome assembly GCF_003992965.1 of Xanthomonas sp. BRIP62409. Lineage (NCBI taxonomy): Bacteria > Pseudomonadati > Pseudomonadota > Gammaproteobacteria > Lysobacterales > Lysobacteraceae > Xanthomonas > Xanthomonas sp. BRIP62409. The sequence goes on from NZ_QEZJ01000014.1 coordinate 204,522, forward strand.
CGATTGGCCTGGTCGGCGTTGTCGGCGTTCTGCCTGACGGTGGCGGTGAGCTCTTCCATCGAGGCGGCGGTTTCTTCCAGTGCCGCGGCCTGCTGTTCGGTGCGACGCGACAGGTCGCCATTGCCGGTGGCGATTTCGGTGGCGGCCGCGTTGATCGCCAGCGATGAGTCCTTGATCCGGCGCACGATGCCGGCCAGCTGGTCGGCAGTGGCATTGGCGTCGTCGCGGATGGTGGCGAACACGCCTTGCAGGTCGCCATCCATGCGCGCGGTCAGATCGCCCTGCGACAGCGCAGAGAGCAGCGCGGACACCCGCGACAATCCGTCTGCATTGTTGTCCAGCAGCACGTTGAGTTGCTGGGCGAGCAGCAGCAGGAAGCCCTGCTTGCCTTCCAGGCCGACACGCCCGCTCAGGTCGCCGGCAGCGGCGGCCTGCACGATGCGTGCGACTTCCTGTTCCACCTGGACTTCCTGGGTGCGGTCGGCCCACTCGACCACAAAGCCCATGCGCTCGCCGGCCGCGCCCAGCACCGGGTTGACCACCAGTCGCATGGTGCGGCCACCGACATGGATCTGTGCGGTGTGCGTGCCGGTGAGCTGATCGAGCATGCGTGCCTGATGCTCGGGCCTGCGATGGAACTGGTCGATGCTGGCATCGATCAGCGCATCGGCATCGAAGTTGGGCAGGTCGCGGCGCAGCTCGTCCTGCACGCTCTTGAGCATGCGCTGCAGCGGGCGGTTGACATAGATGATGCGGCGATCCGCATCGGCGATCATCACGTTGGTGCTGACATCGTCCAGCGCGGTGCGCACGCGCAACGCTTCGCTGGCGATCAGGTGGTCGCGCTGCAGGCGCGCGCGCAGGTCGTCGCGCATGGTGCGCGCGTTGCGCAGCAGGCGGCCGAGTTCGTCGTGGCGGTCGATCTCGATCGGGTTGTCCAGGCGGCCGGCAGCGACATCGCCGAGCACGCGTTCCACCGCCAGCAGCGGGCGGGTGACCATCTTGCGCGCGGCGATGAACACCACTGCGATGCACAGGCCCAGCACCACCAGCGAGAGCAGCAGCATGCTGCCCATCAGCTCGTCCAGCGGGCCGTCGATGGCGCTGCGCGGCTGGGTGCCGATCACCGCCCACTGCCACGGCGCATAGCGCTGGGCGGTGACTTCGAAGGCCTGGCTGTTGCCCCTGGCATCGCGCAACTGCAGGTTGGCGCTGGGCTGCCTGCCGTCCAGTACCGACTGCAACAGTGCCTGCTGCCCGGCCGGCACCAGGGCCGCCAAGGTGGCCGGCGTGCCCGGCGGGGCGGCGATGACCTGGCCCTGATGCTCGCCCGGCGCCATATCGACGATGACGAAATAGCCGTCCTGGCCCAGCCGGGTGGTACCGACCTGCGCCTTGAGCGCGGCCAGGCCCTGGGTGTAGTTGCGACCGACGAACAGCGCGCCGATCACGTCGCCGGCGGCATTGCGCAGCGGCTGGTAGTGGGTCATGTATTGTTCGCCGAACAGCTGCGCCTGGCCGGTGAAGGGCTTGCCTTCGGACAATGCGGCGTAGGCCTTGCCCTTGCGGTCGAGCAGGGTGCCGATCACGCGTTCGTTCTGCTTGTTGCGTAGCGAGGTGGTGATGCGCACGAAGTCCTCGCCGGTGCGCGCGAAGATGGTCGCAACGCCGCCGGTGGCCTGGGCAAAGCGATCCACCGCATCGAAATTGAGATTCTGTACCTGTGTGCCGGAGCGCAGCGTAGGCGTGTTCTGCTCGCCGATGGTCACGGTGCTGGCGGTATCCAGCTCGCGTGCGCCGCGCGGCAGCATGTCGTCGAACACGCTGCCCAGGCGCTGGGTGCCCTCGGTCAGGGTGACGTCGTACATCGCGACCGACTGCTGCATCAGCCGGGTACTGGAGTGCAGCTCGGCCTTGACCTGGGATGCGATGTCCGCGGCGGACTGGCGGTAGATGGTCAGGGCCAGCAGGCCGAGGGAAAGCGCGATCACCAATGTCAGCAGCGCGGACAGCCGGGTGCCGACAGACAGCCGGTGGAAGGAGTGCATAAGGAATCGACCTTGCCCGGGGGAGGGCGTTACGGATGCGTGAAATCGATAGCGGCCGTTTATGCGATTAATTGATGATTTGCGTCGAAAACAGCACAATTGTCCAGTTCGCTTGCCCTCTAGAGCGAACGTGGCGGAGTGGCACTTGTTATTTTTGGGTGAAGAATAGCGCCCCGCGCAGTGCCCGCCCGCTGCCGTCCGACGGGTCCCCAGGGACAAAAAAAGGGCCGCTTCCCTCGCTAGGAAGCGGCCCTCAAGATTCGTGGATCACGAATCAAACTGCGCTCGAATGCTGTTTCTGGAGACTGCGGGTGTGACGCGTTGCGGTGGGGCTTAGAACTCCTGCCAGTCGCTGGAACCGGCGGTGGCTGCCGCCGTCGCCGTGCCGGTGGTGCTGCGGCGCGGGGCTGCGTTACCGACCGCACGTGCGGCCGGGCGTGTGGCAAAGCGTGCGTTGACCGGCGCGGCAACCATCGACGAGGGCCGGGGGGCTGCCGGGCCCTGCTCGACGATCTTGAACACGGCAACCGCCTCGGTGAGCTGCTGGGCCTGCTCTTCCATGGCGCGGGCGGCGGCGGTGGCTTCTTCCACCAGCGCGGCGTTCTGCTGGGTGGCTTCGTCCATGTGGGTGACGGTCTGGTTGACCTGCTCGATGCCGGCCGACTGTTCCTGCGAGGCGGCGGAGATCTCGCCCATGATGTTGGTGACGCGCTGCACGCTGGCCACGATCTCGGCCATGGTCTTGCCGGCCTGGTCCACCAGTTGCGAGCCGTCGGCCACACGCTGCACCGAGTCGTCGATCAGGCTCTTGATCTCCTTGGCTGCTGCGGACGAGCGCTGTGCCAGGGTGCGCACCTCGGAGGCGACCACGGCAAAACCACGGCCCTGGTCGCCGGCACGGGCCGCTTCCACCGCCGCGTTCAATGCCAGGATGTTGGTCTGGAACGAGATGCCGTCGATGACGCTGATGATGTCGGCAATGCGCTTGGACGAGGCTTCGATGCCGCTCATGGTGTCGACCACCTTGCTGACCACCGCGCCGCCCTGCGAGGCCACGCTGGCGGCGCCGATGGCAAGCTGGTTGGCCTGGCGTGCGCTTTCGGCGTTCTGGCGTACGGTGGAGGTGAGCTCTTCCATCGAGGCGGCGGTTTCCTCCAGGTTGGCGGCCTGCTGCTCGGTGCGCTGGGACAGGTCCTGGTTGCCGGCGGCGATCTCGCTGGCGGCGGCGTTGATGGACGTGGCCGAGTGCTGGATGTGCCCGACGATGCCGGACAACTGGGTCGCGGTGGCGTTGGCGTCGTCGCGCATCTGTGCGAACACGCCCTTGAACTCGCCGTCCATGCGCGCGGTCAGGTCACCCGCCGCAATCGCCCGCAGGATGCCCGACAGCGACTGCAGGCTGCCATCGGCGGTGGCCATCAACTGGTTGAGGCTCTCGACCATGACGCGGAAATCGAACTGGAACTGCGCCGCATCGCCGCGTGCGCCGAAGTCGCCGTCGGCGGCGGACTGGGCCAGCTGCTTGATCTGCTGATTCATCGAGGACAGGTTGGTCTTCACCTGCGCCATGGTGTCGGTCAGCCTGGCCTTTTCGCCCGGCAGCGCGTCCATGTCTTCGCTGAGGTCGCCGATCGCGTAGCGGCCCATGATCTGTGCCAGACGCAGCGTGACCTGGACGTGGCTGTCGACCAGCGCGTTGGTATCGCCGGCCATGCGGCCGTAGTCGCCCGGGAACGCGTCGGCATCCATGCGGAAGCTGATCTGGCCGCTGTCGTGGCGCTTGGCCATGTCCAGCTGCGCGGTGATCAGGTTGCGCACCTGCGACTGCATCTTGTCCATCGCCTGCAGCAGGCGGCCGGTCTCGTCGCTGGCCTCGCTGTGCACGGCGTTATCGAGCTTGCCGTCGGCGATCGCCTCGGCAGCACGGGTGGCGCGGTTCAACGGGCCGGTGAGGCTGCGGGTGATCGTCCAGGCCAGCAGGGCGCTCAGCAGCACCACCGCAAGGCCGCCGCCGATCAGCATGCTGCGGCCACGCGCCATCGAGGCATTGGCCTGGTCGTAGGCCAGCTGGCTGCTCTTGCGCTGCGCGTCCGAGTAGGTGCGGATCGCATCCTGCCAGCGCTGGGTGGCCGGCGCTGCGCGTTCGAGCAGGATCGGCATGGCCTGGTCGACCTTGCCGGCGGTGCCCAGTTCGCGCACCTGCTGGTTATGCGCCAGTGCCTGCTCGCGGGTCGAATCCAGCGCGTTGCGCAGTTCCTGGTCGTGCGCGTCGGCGGGAAATGCGTAGAGCTTGTCGCGCAGCTCCTTGTAGCGGATGCGCTGGGCGTCGATCACTTCGCCGAACTGGCGATTCTGCTCGGCAGTGGTCGGCAGCACGATGTTGCGCAGATTCAACGAGATGGTGGCATTGGCGTCCAGCATGTCGGTGGCGTACTGGATCATCGCCATGTTGCGGTTGACGATGGTGTCCAGGCGTTCGCGCGCCTGGCTGAGCGTGTACAGACCGGCGGCCACCAGCGCGCAGGAGAGAAGGATCAAGACGCCGAAGGCCAGGGAAAGGCGCTTGCCGACGTTGAAGCGGTGCAGGAAGGAGTTCATGGAGTGACCTGAGCGAATGTGCCGTTGGATGGAGTGGCATGCAGCGCAGTGCTGGAGCAGTGCGTTGCACGTCATCCCTTGTGTGATGCGTCGGTCAGATAACGGCGTTAGCGCTGCTGCATTGAGGCAGGCTGGACCGGCTGGTAAAGCCGGGTCTCAGGCACGTGACTGCCATGTGTATGCGGGGTAGGGAATCGGTGGGGGTGTGTCGGGAATATCCCTAGAAAACCCCGCTTGAAAGCGGTTTTGGGGGTGTGCCGGCGCAGGCCGGCCCGGACGATGTGAAGTGCGATTTCACGCTGCCCACGGTGCATAGCGGCGTGCGGACAGCTGCCTGGTCGTGCACAACGCAAAACGGCACCGCGTGTGCGGTGCCGTGATAAAGATGCTGCTGATGCGGATTACATGGCCGCGTGCCTGGGCGTGGCGTGTTCCTCGCGCACAGACACGCGCGTTGCAGAACCGGCATGCACTCCCTGCGAACGTGCCGGCAGCGGTCAGTGCCGCTTAGAACTCCTGCCAGTCGCCCACGTCAGTTGCCGTCGCGGATGCACCTGCGGCGCTGCGCCGCAAGGGCGCGGCAGTGCTGGTGCGGGCGATCGGACGCGGTGTGCTGCGGGCATTGGCAGGCGCATTGGCAATGGCCGACAACTGGCGCGCCACCGGTGCGTGGTCGGCAACCTTGAACACGGCGACCGCTTCGGTGAGCTGCTGGGCCTGTTCCTCCATCGCACGTGCGGCGGCGGTGGCTTCTTCCACCAGCGCGGCGTTCTGCTGGGTGGTTTCGTCCATCTGGGTGACGGTCTGGTTGACCTGCTCGATGCCGGAGTACTGCTCCTGCGACGCGGAGGAAATCTCGCCCATGATGTTGGTGACGCGCTGCACGCTGGCGACGATCTCGGCCATGGTGGTGCCGGCCTGATCGACCAGGGTGGCGCCCTGGGTGACCTTGTCGACCGAGTCGTCGATCAGGTGCTTGATCTCCTTCGCCGCACTGGCCGAACGCTGCGCCAGGGTGCGTACCTCGGAGGCGACCACCGCGAAGCCACGGCCTTGCTCGCCGGCGCGCGCCGCTTCCACCGCTGCGTTCAGTGCCAGGATATTGGTCTGGAAGGCGATGCCGTCGATGACGCTGATGATCTCGGCGATCTTCTTCGACGAGCCCTGGATGTCGGACATCGTAGTGACCACCTTGGCCACCACGTCGCCGCCTTGCGACGCCACGGCCGCCGCACCGATGGCGAGCTGGTTGGCCTGGCTGGCGTGCTCGGCATTCTGTTTGACAGTGGAGGTGAGCTCTTCCATCGAGGCAGCGGTTTCCTCCAGATTGGCGGCCTGCTGCTCGGTGCGCTGGGACAGGTCCTGGTTGCCGGAGGCGATTTCGCCCGATGCCAGGCCGATGGCGTCGGCAGCGCTCTGGATGCGGCCCACGATGCCGGCCAGCTGTGTGGCGGTGGCGTTGGCGTCGTCGCGCATCTGCGCAAACACACCCTGGTACTGGCCGCTCATGCGGGCGGTGAGGTCGCCGGCGGCGATCGATTGCAGCACGCCGGAGAGCGACTGCAGATTCCCGTCGGCGGTCGCCATCAGGTGGTTGAGGCTTTCCACCATCACGCGGAAATCGTACTGGAAGCGCTCGGCATCGCCGCGGGCGCTGAAGTCGCCGTTGGCCGCCGACACCGCCAGGTGCTTGATCTCGGTATTCATTGCGCTCAGGTTGACCTTGACCTGCGCCATGGTGTCGCTGAGCACGGCCTTTTCGCCGGGCAGCTTTTCCATGTCCTCGGACAGGTCGCCGACTGCGTAGCGGCCCATGATCTGTGCCAGGCGCATCTTCACCGCGATGTGCGAGCCGACCAGGGCATTGGTGTCCTTGGCCATGCGGCCGAAGTCGCCGGAGAAGGCACCGGCATCCATGCGGAAGCTGATCTGGCCCTCGTCGTGGCGCTTGGCCATGTCCAGCTGGGCGGTAATGAGGTTGCGTACCTGGCCCTGCATGCGATCCATGGCCTGCAACAGGCGGCCGGTTTCGTCGTTGGACTGCGTGCGCACATCGTTGTCGAGATTGCCGTTGGCGATGGCTTCGGCGGCGCGGGTGGCCTGGGTCAGCGGGCGCACCAGGCTGCGGGTGATCAGGAAGCCGAGCAGGGCGCTGAACACCACCACCGCCAGGCCGCCGCCGATCAACATCGCACGGCCACGTGCCATTTCCTCCGTGGTGGCGACATAGGCTTCGCGGGTGCGCTGGCGCTGCAGATCCGAATATTCCGTCAACGCATCCTGCCATTGCTGCGTGTTCGGCGCGGCTTTTTCCAACAGCAGCGTGAGTGCTTCATCGGTCTTGCCGGTCAGCCCCAGTTGCACGACATCTTCCCTGGTCTTGCGGGCCTGCTCGCTGGCAAGATCGATTTTTTCGCGGATCTGGGTGGCCTGGGGCGAGGCCGAAAACGCATACAGCTTGCGGCGCGTGTCTTCGTAGTTCTTCAGCTGGTCCTTGATGATGGCGTAGAAGCGCAGATTGTCTTCTTGCGAGGTCGGCAACACGATATTGCGCAGCTGCACGGCGATGACCGAGGTGGCGTTGGTCATGTCCTGTGCGTACTGCATGATCGTGATATTGCGGTTGACCACCGTGTCCATGCGGTCGCGGGCCTGCGCCAGCGTGTAGAGGCCGGCGGCAACCAGTGCGCACGACAACAGGATCAGCGTGCCGAAGGCGAAGCTCAGGCGCTTGCCGACGTTGTACCGTTGAAGAAGAGCGATCATTTGGGGTCTCAAGGCAGTGGGGCAAGAAAGCACAAACGCGTCGGCGCGGACGCGTGGGTGGTACGCAGGTACCGCAAGGCAGGCATCCAGCCGATCCATCGCGCGGGCAACAGCGGGAGACCCCGGCGATGACAAGGCTGGTAAGCGTGCCGTGGAAGGTAACGGCCAGTGGTTGGGCGACTGAACTGGTCAGCCGTGCTGCGTATGGGCGGCCGTCACCGAAGTGACGCGCATGTGCAGGCACGGGCCGGAAACGTCGATGTGCGCGTCACCAACGCATCTGCATCGACCTGCGGATTCACATCTGGCTCACTCGTTCGAGCGTGATGCGACGGTGCGGTTGCAAGGACAGACGGGCGGACGGCACCGGCCGTTTGAGCGATGCAGCTGCCTGGTGATCATGCCGCCGTATGCGCAGGCGGGCTATTGGCTGCGGCAGGCATCTAACCTGCGCTAGGCAGTTGAGCGAGTCCGCAACGGTGAGGCGGCGCCACTGCCTCGGTTGCGAACCGGTTGCAGTGCGCGATCGCAGGCGCAGGCGGGGTGGCTCAGCCAGTCTCGGTCAAGACACCGCGGCCGGCGACCACGTAGCAGACACCGCGGCCAGTGACCGCGCAGCACGAGTGCACGGTGTGACTGGCCCCGTGCGCGCGGCGTCGCCCACCGCGCGCGTACACAACTCCGCACACAGGGGCGTCAGGCGGCACGCACGCGTCGGGCCGGCATCACGGCGGCGTGCAGCTGGAACACCGACACCGCATCGCGCAACTGCTGCGCCTGCTGTTCCATCGAACGTGCGGCGGCGCTGGCTTCTTCCACCAGCGCGGCGTTCTGCTGGGTGGCCTGGTCCATCTGCGCGACGGTCTGGCCAACCTGTTCGATGCCCTGCGACTGCTGCTGCGAGGCGTCGCTGATCTCGTGCATGATCTCGGTGACGCTGTGCACCGAGTCGACGATGTCCTGCATGGTGCGACCGGCCTGGCTGACCAGCACATTGCCTTGCTCGACCCGGCTCACCGAATCGTCGATCAGCTGCTTTATCTGCTTGGCCGCGCCGGCCGAGCGCTGCGCCAGCGTGCGCACCTCCGAGGCGACCACCGCAAAGCCGCGTCCCTGTTCGCCGGCGCGGGCCGCTTCCACTGCCGCGTTCAAGGCCAGGATATTGGTCTGGAACGCGATGCCGTCGATGACCGAGATGATGTCGGCGATCTTCCGGGACGCGGCCTGGATGCCGGCCATGGTGCCGACCACGTCGCCCACCACCGTGCCACCTTGCGAGGCCACCGCGGCTGCGCCGACCACCAGCTCGCTGGCGCGCCGCGCGTGCGCGGCGTTGCTGCGCACGGTGGAGGTGAGCTCTTCCATCGCGGCGGCGGTTTCCTCCAGGTTGGCGGCCTGCTGCTCGGTACGCTGGGACAGGTCCTGGTTGCCGGCGGCGATCTCGCTGGCCGCAGCGTTGATGGCGTCGGTGGAGCGCTGGATGCGTCCGACGATATCGGCCAGCTGCGCCACGGTGGCATTGGCATCGTCACGCATCTGCGCGAACACGCCGTGGAAGTCGCCCTGCATGCGGGTGGTGAGGTCGCCTGCCGCGATGGCCTGCAGCACGTCGGACAACGCCCCCAGATTGCCGTCTGCGGTGGCCATCAGCTGGTTGAGGCTGTCGACCATGGCCAGGAAGTCGTGCTGGAAGCGCTGCGTATCGCCACGCACGCTGAAATCGCCGTTGGCGGCGGCCTGCGCCAGCAGCTTGATCTCGTTGTTCATTGCCGACAGGTTGGCCTTGACTGCATCCATGGTGTCGCTGAACACGGCTTTCTCGCCGGGCAGGCGGTCCATGTCCTGGCTCAGGTCGCCGATTGCATAGCGCGACATGATCTGGGCGAGTTTCATCTTCACTGCGATATGCGAGCCAATCAGGGCGTTGGTGTCGTGCACCATGCTGGCGTAGGCGCCCGGAAAGGCATCGGCGTCCATGCGGTAACTGATCTGGCCGGCATCGTGGCGTTGCGCCATCTCGCTCTGCGCGGCCAGCACGCGCTGCAGCTGCTCCTGCATCCGGCGCATGTTGTCGAGCAGCTGGCCAGTTTCATCGCGGCTGGGCGCGGCGATAGGCTCGCCAAGCTGGCCTTGGGCGATATTGGCCGCCACCGCAGCGGCGCGGCGCACATTGCGGGTCAGCCTGGACAGGGTGGACCAGCCCAGCGCCGCGATCAGCACCGCCAGCAGCGACAGTCCGGCGATGGCCTGCCACATCGCGTTGCGGGCATCGGCCAGGTGACGTTCGGACTGGCGCTGCAAGGCCTGCAGCGAGACGCTGCTGAGCGCTTGCATGGCCTGGCCGAGCGCGTCCAGCGCAGCGTTCCACTGGAGATCGGCGCTGGCGTCGTTGCCGTCCAGCGCGGTGCCGAGTGCGGCCAGCGCCGCGTTCGCACGCGCGGTTTCGGCCTTGGCGGCATCGGCCAGCGCGGGGTCGGGCTGTTCCAGCAGGCCGATCGCCTTGTCCAGCTCGTGGCGGAAACGCCGGTGGCTGCGCGCCAGCTGGTTGAGCTGTTCTCCCAGCATGGCGCGGCTGCCGGTCGCCTGCGACGGGTCGCTGGCCGCATCCAGCCGGGTCAGCGACTCGGTGGCATCGGGGCTGTAGATCAGCGTGGCCACCACCAGGTGGTAGCTCTCGATATACGGGGTGTAGACCAGCTGGCTGTCGTCGCGCAGGGCATCGAGTGCGGCAAACGCCTGTTCGCTGACGGCGGCGTAGCCGTTTGCAGCGGCAGCGGCGACGTGGCGTTGCTGCAGGCCCAGCAGGGCCTTCTGGCTGCGTTCGAAGCCCGGCATGGTTGCCGTGGTTGCCAGCAGGCGCTGCAGATCGCGCTCGGCGCGCTCGGCCGCGGCGCGGGCGGTGCCGCCGCTGTCCACGTGGGCCGCGTGCAGATCGGTGATCAGCCCCAGCATCTGTTCGAGCGGCGCGTAGCTGCGCAACTCGTTGCTGCTGATGGCCACACTTTCATTGAGCTTGCCGCTGTACAGCAGCACCGGAATGACCAAGCCGGCCAGCGCCAGCATCCCGATCACACCAAGCTTCCTGGCGATCGCCAGATCATCCCAGCGGCTGCTCCAGCGATGCGCAGAACGTGGGGCGGTCGGTGGCGACGGCACGGGCGAGGTGATCATGGATGCGTCTCATAGGCGTACGCAGCCTATCGGCCGATCACCGTTGTGCCTTGAGCCGGCCGGTGTCGCGCCGGCCGGCTCCATTCAGACTGTTGTGCCCGCTTGGCTCAGAACTCCTGCCAGCTGGTGTCGTTGCTGGGCGCGGTGACGACCATGCGCGGCCTGGCCGCGGCGGTGCGTCCGGCCGCTGCCACCTTGGCCTTCAGCGCGGGAGTCACCACCGGGCGCGGCGGCACGGTGCGCACCGGAGCCTTGGCATAGGCATGGGCATCGGTCTTGAACACCGCAACGGCGTCGGTGAGCTGGGTGGCCTGGTCTTCCAGCGCCCGTGCGGCGGCAGTGGCTTCCTCCACCAGCGCGGCGTTCTGCTGGGTGGTCTCGTCCATCTGGGTGACGGTCTGGTTGACCTGCTCGATGCCCGAGGATTGCTCCTGCGAGGCGGCGGAGATCTCGCCCATGATGTCGGTGACCCGCTGCACGCTGGAGACGATCTCGCCCATGGTCTTGCCGGCGCTGTGCACCAGCACCGACCCCTCGGAGACACGCTGCACCGAGTCGTCGATCAGCCCCTTGATCTCCCTGGCGGCCGCCGACGAGCGTTGCGCCAGCGTCCGCACTTCCGAGGCGACCACGGCAAACCCGCGCCCCTGTTCGCCGGCACGCGCCGCTTCCACCGCCGCGTTCAAGGCCAGGATGTTGGTCTGGAACGAGATGCCGTCGATGACCGAGATGATGTCGGCGATCTTCTTGGAGGAGGCTTCGATCCCGCTCATGGTCTCGACCACCCTGCTGACGATCTCGCCGCCCTGCGAGGCCACACCGGCCGCGCCGATGGCGAGCTGGTTGGCCTGACGTGCGCTCTCGGCGTTCTGCTTGACGGTGGAGGTGAGCTCTTCCATCGAGGCAGCGGTTTCCTCCAGGTTGGCGGCCTGCTGTTCGGTGCGCTGCGACAGATCCTGGTTGCCGGCCGCGATCTCGCTGGCGGCGCCCTTGATCGACACCGCCGAGGCCTTGATGCCGCTGACGATCTCGGCCAGCTGCGTGGCCGTGGCGTTGGCATCGTCGCGCATCTGCGCGAACACGCCGCGGAAGTCGCCGCTCATGCGCGCGGTGAGGTCGCCGGCGGCGATGGACTGCAGCAGGCTGGACAGCGACTGCAGATTGCCGTCGGCGGTGGACATCAGGTTGTTGAGGCTTTCCACCATCAGGCGGAAGTCGTACTGGAAGCGCTCGGCATCGCCGCGGGCACTGAAGTCGCCGTTGGCCGCCGACACTGCCAGGTGCTTGATCTCGGTATTCATTGCGCCGAGATTGACCTTGACCTGCGCCATGGTCTCGCTGAGCACGGCCTTTTCGCCGGGCAGTTTCTCCATGTCCTCGGACAGGTCGCCGATCGCGTAGCGGCCCATGATCTGCGCCAGACGCAGCTTCACCGCGATGTGCGAGCCCACCAACGTATTGGTGTCATGCGCCATGCGGCCGTACTCGCCGGGGAAGGCGTCGGCATCGATGCGGAAGCTGATCTGGCCATCGTCGTGGCGCCGGGCCATGTCGGTCTGGGCGGCGAGCAGGTTGCGCAACTGCAGCTGCATCTTGCTCATCGCCTTGAGCAGGCGGCCGCTTTCGTCGTTGAACTGGGTGTCGACGTCGTTGTCCAGCTTGCCGCCGGCAATCGATTCGGCCGCGCGGGTGGCCCGGCTCAGCGGCTGGGTCAGGCTGCGGGTGATCAGCAGGCCCAGCACGCCGCTCAGCAGCACCACCAGCAGGGAGCCGGCGATCAGTAGCTTGCGCGAGTCGTCCATCGATTGCAGCGCAACGGCGGAGGCCTCGGCCGACAGCGTGTTCTGCAGCGCGATGTTCTCGGCGATCTTGTCCTGCCACTGCTGCATCGCCGGTGCGGCCTTGGTCAGCAGCAAGGGCAGGGCCTCATCGCTATGGCCGGTCTGGACCAGGTCCATGACCTGGTCGTTGAGTACCTTGACCACGGCGCGGCGGCGATCGATTTCTGCGCGGATCTCCCGGCCCTGGTCAGACGGTGGAATCGCATACAGTGCTTCGCGTGCCTTGGAATAGTCGGCGCGCGCAGCCTGGATGGTCTCGATAAACTTGAGATTATCTTCGCTGCTGGTTGGCAAAACCACATTGCGGATCTGCATCGCAATAATGTAGTTGGCATTCATCATGTCGTTGGACAGGCGAATCTTCACCATGTTCTGGTGCACCAGATCGTCGACCAGGGTGCGTGCCGAGCTCAGCCCGCGATAGCCGATAATGGCAATGAGGGCGGAGAGAACGATCAGCACGGCAAATGCCGCCGCCAGTCGGGGGCCGACGTTATAGCGTTGAAGAAATGCAGTCATGATCAATTCCCGGCAGGCGGTGCGCAATGGATGGGAGCGATCAGGTGACGCCGAACAGTGTCTGCGTCACATGTCGCTATGCGCAGTAACGGCGCACGACAGCATCGCTGAATACCTCGATATCAAAAAAATATATAACGCGGTCAGGCTTGTGAAAAATAATAAATCGCGAGAATGGAATTGATCGGTTTGTGTAATCGTTATCGGCGGGGGATGACGGCGGACTCGACAATAATCGTATTGCTACATAAATAAAAAGTTATTCGAATGCTGCTTTATTTGTTATCGGGTTGATGCGCCTTTTAAAAAGCGTGGCGCGGCATAAAAAAAGCCGCGCTCTGGAGAGCGCGGCTTGCGTTTGACGGCGGCCAGTGCAGCGGCCGCTGCGGCGTGGCCTAAAACTCGGCCCAGTCCGATTCGTTGGACGGAGCCAACGCCACGGCAGCACGTGCCGCCGGCCTGGCGACCTGCGGCCTAGGCGCCGGTGCGCTGGCCGCGGCAGGCCGCTTGGCAGCGAGTTGGCGCACCACCGGCGTGGCGCGGGTCACTGCTTCGAGTTCGGCTGACAGGCGGAACAAGGCGACCGCCTCGGTGAGCTGTTGCGCCTGTTCTTCCATCGACCGTGCGGCGGCGGTGGCTTCTTCCACCAGTGCGGCGTTCTGCTGGGTCGCCTCGTCCATCTGGGTGACGGTCTGGTTGACCTGCTCGATGCCGGCCGACTGTTCCTGCGAGGCGGCGGAGATCTCGCTCATGATGTCGGTGACGCGCTGCACCGAGGAGACGATCTCGCTCATGGTGCTGCCGGCCTGGTTCACCAGCGCCGAGCCTTCGGCCACCTTGCTGACCGAATCGTCGATCAGGCTCTTGATTTCCTTGGCGGCGCCGGCAGAACGCTGTGCCAACGTGCGCACCTCGGAGGCGACCACGGCAAAGCCACGGCCCTGTTCGCCGGCACGCGCCGCTTCCACCGCCGCGTTCAAGGCCAGGATATTGGTCTGGAAGGCGATGCCGTCGATGACCGAGATGATCTCGGCGATCTTCCTGGACGAGGTCTGGATGCCGGACATGGTGTCCACCACCTGGCTGACCACGGCGCCGCCGTGCGAGGCCACGTCGGCCGCACCAATGGCGAGCTGGTTGGCCTGGCGCGCATGCTCGGCGTTCTGCTTCACCGTGGAGGTGAGCTCTTCCATCGAGGCGGCGGTTTCTTCCAGGTTGGCGGCCTGCTGCTCGGTGCGCTGCGACAAGTCGTTGTTGCCGGCGGCGATTTCGCCGGCAGCGGTGTTGATGGCCAGCGTGGAGTGCTTGATGCGGCCGACGATATCGGTCAGGCGCTGGGTGGTGGCATTGGCATCGTCACGCAGGCGCGCGAACACGCCGTGGAACTGCCCGTCCATGCGTGCGGTCAGGTCGCCTTCGGCCACCGCGCCGAGCAGCTGCGACAGCTTGCCCAGATTGCGGTCGCTGACCTCCATCATCGAGTTCAGATCCGCCACCATCACCGCGAAGTCGTACTTGAAGCGCGCCGCATCGCCACGTGCGCTGAAGTCGCCGGCGGCTGCGGCCTGCGCCAGCTGCTTGATCTCGGTATTGATCGACAACAGGCTGGCCTTGGCCGCATCCATCGCTTCATGCAGGATCGCGCGGCTGGCCGGCAGGCGGCGTGCGTCCTGGGTCAGGTCGCCCTGTGCGTACTGGTTGAGGATGCGCACCGCGTCGGTGATGGCATCCAGATGCTCGAAGATCATCGTGTTGATGCCGCCGGCCAGCGTGCCGTACACACCGGGGAAATCCTCCGGCATGCGGTGGGTGATGTCTTCGGCCGCATGCAGGTGTGACATGCGCGCGGTCTCGTCGCTGAAGCGGCGCAGCATCTGCGTCATGCCGCTGGTGGCCTCGAGCATCTGGCCGATCTCGTCGTTGCTGGTCTTGTGGACCTGCACGCTCAGGTCGCCGCGCGAGACCGCCTTGATGGCGCCCAGCGCCTTGGACAGCGGATTGGTGATGCTGCGAGCGATCAGCCAGCCAAAGGTTACCGACAGTGCCGCCATCAGCAGCGTGCCGAGCAGCAACACCGCGCTGGTCAGCTTGAACGAGGCGCTGCTGGCGGCAACCATGTTGGCCAGCGCGGTCGACTGCTCGGCATACATTTTGTCGATCGTCTCGAACAATTCCTTGCGAATGTCACCGGATTGCTTGTTTGCAAGCACTGCCGCCGCATAGTCGGGCTGCTTGTAGAGCGTACGCAGCGTCTTGTTGGCTTGAAAGTAGCTCGCGCTTTGTTCGGCAAGCTTGGTGTACGCGGCCTTGAGCGGCGACGCAGCGTCGATCTTCGCTGCCAGCGCCTTTTGTGTCTGCGCGTACTTGCCCTGGATATCATCCATGCGGGTGAGAAAGTAGGCATAGCGTTCCGGATCCTCGAGATTGACGAACTGACCGGATTCGTAGATACGGAATTCGCCACCGAAGGCACGCAGCTCCGAGAGTTTGCTCAGGATCGGGACGACATCCTCATTGATCAGCACTGCCTGCTGCTGCATCTGCCGCATGCGTGAATAGCCCAGGCCGCCCAGCAAGGCGGTGAGCACGGCGCTCAGGCAGAAGGCAACCATCAGTTTGCGGCGGATTGGCCAATCGTTGAACTTGTTCATCAGTGACTCCGGGACATTGCGCAGGGATGCTCTCCAGCACGCTAACGGCTGCCCGGCCTGATTCTTTATTTTTGAAGGATGAACGGTAGGGCCGCCAGCCGGTGTGTGCGGCGATCAGCCGCCGGCAACGCGGCCGTGGCGGGCAGGGTGCGCACGCCGGTGGCGCTGACGGTGCACGGGAGCCGCCCCGGTCAGGGCAGCGCCGCTGCACTCAGAAATCCTGCCACTGGCTGTCGTTGCCGGCGGCACGGCCGGGCGACTTGCGGGTAGGGGGACGCGGCGGCATGGCAGCGCGCTTGTTGCCGGTCGGCGGCCGTGTGGAGGGCGCAACCGGGCTGACGCCGGGTGTGGCGGCAGCGGCAATCGCCGCCGGCCCACCGACGTGGCTGAGCTTGAACACCGCCACCGCATCGGTCAGCTGGCCGGCCTGTTCTTCCATCGCGCGTGCGGCGGCGGTAGCTTCTTCCACCAGGGCCGCGTTCTGTTGGGTGGCTTCGTCCATCTGGGTGACGGTGAGGTTGACCTGCTCGATGCCGCTGGACTGCTCCTGCGAGGCGGCGGAGATCTCGCCCATGATGTCGGTCACGCGCTGCACGCTGGCCACGATCTCGGCCATGGTGGTGCCGGCCTGCTGCACCAGCGACGCGCCCTGCGCGACCTTGCCCACCGAGTCGTCGATCAACTGCTTGATCTCTTTCGCCGCGCCGGCCGAGCGCTGCGCCAACGTGCGCACTTCGGTGGCGACCACGGCGAAACCACGGCCCTGTTCGCCGGCACGCGCCGCTTCCACCGCCGCGTTCAAGGCCAGGATATTGGTCTGGAAGGCGATGCCGTCGATGACCGAGATGATCTCGGCAATCTTCTTCGACGAGACTTCGATGCCGGACATGGTGGTGACCACCTGCGCCACCACCGCGCCGCCATGCGAGGCGACATCGGCCGCGCCGATCGCCAGCTGGTTGGCCTGGCGCGCGTGCTCGGCGTTCTGCTTGACGGTGGAGGTGAGCTCCTCCATCGAGGCGGCGGTTTCCTCCAGGTTGGCGGCCTGTTGTTCGGTGCGCTGTGACAGGTCGCTGTTGCCGGCGGCAATCTCGCTGGCGGCCGCGTTGATCTGCGTGGCCGAGGTCTGGATGCCCGCCACGATGCCGGTCAGTTGCGCCACGGTGGCGTTGGCATCGTCGCGCATGCGGGCGAACACGCCCTGGAACTGTCCGTCCATGCGCACGGTGAGGTCGCCCTCGGCCAGCGCGCTGAGCAGGCGGGAAATACGTTCCAGGCCTTGCGAGGTGGTTTCCAGCAGGCCGTTGAGCTGACGGCCGAATTCCAGATAGAAGCCGTGCTTGTCGTCCAATGCCAGGCGTTGGCCGAAGTCGCCCATCAGCGCCGATTGCACCAGCGCGGCGACCTCTGCCTGCGTGCTGACCTCGGCGCTGACATTGCGCCACAGCAGCATGCTGCCGCTGCGATGACCATCGGCGGCGTACAGCGGGGTCATGCTCAGATCCAGCGTCACCGGCCCGAAGGCGTAGCGCTCCAACGTGGTGGACTGCAGTTGTTGCAGGCGTTGCAAGCGTGCCTTGCCGTCGGCATCGGTGCCGAACACATAGTCCAGCGGATTGCCGACCACCGCATCGGCGCTGAAGCCCTGCTGGCCCTTGGCATGAAACGCCGCTTCGCTGCGCTTCAACGAGTTGTGCAGCGCCTGGGTGATGAACACCGCCGTGTGCTGCTCGTCGGCCAGCAGCACTTCCATCTCCGAATGTTCCAGCGCGGTGCGGATGCGCAGGTTTTCGTTGGCGATCTGCGCATCGCGTTCGATGCGCTGGCGCAGGTCGGTCTGCATGCGCTGCATGGCGCCCATCAGGCGGCCCACCTCGTCCTGGCGCTGCGCGGCGATCTGGTTGTCCAGCTTGCCGGAGGCAATGGCACCTGCCACCTTTGCAGCGGCATCCAGCGGGCCCACCACCTGACGGCGCAACAGTGCGAACAGCGCAACGCTGAGCACCAGCGCCGAGCCCAGGCCGACCGCCAGGATGGTCCACAACAGGCGATGTGCCTGCTGCATGATCGCCGCATACGGCACCACCACGCCCAGCGCAAAACGCTCCTGCGCGTGGCCGATCTGCAACGGCACATAGGCGCTGACCGTGCCGGCGGCGTCCGGCGTGAAGTCCAGATAGTCCTTGCCGGCCCTGGTGGCCTCCAGCATCGCGCGGTAGTCGGCACCGTCGGCCGGCTTGCCGATCCGCGCAGCGTCGCGCGAGGCCAGAATCACCCCGGCCGGCGAGATCAGCTCGACATAGCCGTCGTCCATCGGACGCAACGCGCTCAGGCGTTTCTGCAACGCGGCCAGGGCGAAATCCACCGACACCACGCCCACGTACTTGCCCTGATCCATGATGGGCGTGGACAAGGTGGTCATCAGCACCGGCTTGCCGCCGATCTGGTAATCGTAGGGGCCGGCCACGATCTGCCGGCCCAGCTCGCGCGGTTTGAGGTTCCAGTCGCCGTCGCCGGGCTTTTCGTAGCCGACCAACGGCTCGCGGATCAGCGACTGCCCGTTGTAGGCCCAGTAGGTCATGAAGCGACCGCTGCTGTCGTGACCCTGGGCATCGACATAGTCGCCGTCCTTGCCGTCGAAGGCCTGCGGTTCCCACAAGGTGCCCATGCCCACCCATTCGGGATGGTTCTGCAACGCGTCGTGCACGATCGCCGCCGCCGCCTCGCGGCTCACCCCGCCATGCGCACGCTGCGCCAGCAGGGCGCTGGCGAGCGACTGGCCAGTGGTGAATGCCTGCCCCAGCTCGCTGCCGATCTGCTCGGCCTGATAGCGCGCCGCGCCCTGCATCGTGGTCTGTGCCGAAGCGATCAACGCGCGACTGCTTTGCCAGTAGCTGATCGCCGCGGTCAGGCCGAAGCATAGCAATGCAGCGACCGCGGCGCCGAGCATCAGGCGGTACGCCAGACTGCCGCCGGAGCGGGATTGCGTGGGGGGCGAGGGCATGGGCGTGGCTTCGAAGTGAGGAGGTGGTACGGGAGAGCGATCTGGTGGCGATCAGCTGGCGACGCGCAGGGCCTCCGCGCGCGCGGCACCACGGCCGGGGCCGCGCTGCACGGGCGAGACCGCGGTCACCCGGAAGCTGGACACCGCCTCGTCGAGCTGCTGCGCCTGCTGCTGCATGGCGGCGGCGGCGGCGGTGGCTTCTTCCACCAGCGCGGCGTTCTGCTGGGTGCTCTCGTCCATCTGGGTGACGGTGAGGTTGACCTGCTCGATGCCGGCCGATTGCTCCTGCGAGGCGGCAGAGATCTCGCTCATGATGTCGGTCACGCGCTGCACCGAGGACACGATCTCGGCCATGGTCTTGCCGGCCTGATCCACCAGCGCCGAGCCCTGCGCCACCTTGCCGACCGAATCGTCGATCAGGTGCTTGATCTCCTTGGCCGCGCCGGCCGAGCGCTGCGCCAGCGTGCGCACCTCGGAGGCAACCACGGCAAAGCCGCGGCCCTGTTCGCCGGCACGGGCGGCTTCCACCGCTGCGTTCAAGGCCAGGATGTTGGTCTGGAAGGCGATGCCATCGATGACCGAGATGATCTCGGCGATCTTCTTCGACGAGGTCTGGATGCCGGACATGGTGTCCACCACCTGGCTGACCACCTGGCCGCCTTGCGAGGCCACCGATGCGGCGCCGATTGCCAGCTGGTTGGCCTGGCGCGCGCTTTCGGCGTTCTGCCTGACCGTGGAGGTGAGCTCTTCCATCGAGGCGGCGGTTTCTTCCAGGTTGGCTGCCTGTTGTTCGGTGCGCTGCGACAGGTCGTTGTTGCCGGCGGCGATCTCGCTGGCCGACCCGGTGATGGCACCGGCGGCCTGCTGGATGCGCCCGACGATGCCGGCCAGCTGCGTGGCGGTGGTGTTGGCATCATCGCGCATGCGCGCGAACACGCCGTGGAACTCACCGTCCAGGCGCGCGGTGAGGTCGCCCTCGGCCAGCGCGGCCAATAGCTCGGACAGCTTGCCCAGGTTGCGGTCGCTGACGTCCATCATCGCGTTGAGGTCGTTGATCATGCGCGCCGAGTCGTGCCTGAAACGCGTGGCATCGCCGCGCTGGCTGAAGTCGCCGTTGGCCGCAGCCTGGGCCAGCCGCTTGATCTCGGTGTTGATCGCCAGCAGGCTGGCCTTGGCCGCATCCATCGCTTCGTGCAGCACCGCCCGGGTACCGGGCAGGCGCGCGGCGTCGCGCGACAGGTCGCCTTGCGCGTACTCGTTGAGGATGCCGATCGCATCGATGATGGCGTCCAGGTGTTCGAAGATCATCGTGTTGATGCCGCCGGCCAGCTCGCCGTAGACGCCGGGGAAATCGGTGGGCATGCGGTGGCTGACGTCTTCGCCGGCGTGCATGTGCATCATCACCTTGGTCTGCGCGGAGAAGCGCTCCAGCGTATGCACCATGTCGTCGGTGGCCTTGAGCATCTGGCCGATTTCATCGCTGCCATGCTGGGCGGTGCGCACGCTCAGATCGCCACGCGCCACGCCCTTGATGGCGGCAAGCGCGCGCGACACCGGCTCCAGCACCGAATTGCCGATCAGCCAGCCCACCAGCAGGTTGAGCAGCACCAGCACGCCGCCGGCCAGGGTGACGATGCCGGTGAAGACCAGCGCCTGCGCCTGGGTGTCGTCCAGATACACGCCGGTGCCGATCACCCAGCCCCACGGCTTGTACAGCGAGGCGTAGGAGGTCTTCTGCACCGGGTCTTTTTCGCCGGGCTTGGCCCAGGCGTAATCGACGTAGCCGCCGCCGGCCTGCGCCGCGCTGACGAAGGCCGGGAAGATGCGCTTGCCGTCGGGGCTCAGCACATCGTTGAGCGGCTTGCCGATGAGGTCCGGGCGGGTGGGGTGCATCAGCATCACCGGCGTCTGGTCGGTGACGTAGATGTAATCCACGCCGCCACGTGCGCGCATGGTGGACAAGGTATGCAGCGCGGCCTTCTTGGCGCTGTCCACATCCATCTCGCCTTTCTCGGCGCGCTCGGCATAGCCATTGACCACCGCGATGGCCATTTCGATCTGGCTCTTGAGCCCGTCGCGGCGCGTATCGGTGAGATCCACGTATTGCAAGCGTGCGGCGATCACCGCCAGCACGATGATGCCCAGCGCCACCAGCGCGGTCTGCGCCAGAAACTTGCGCTTCAGCGGTACGTTGGCCAGCGTGTTTGCAATCGTGGTCTTGAAGGTCATGGCAGGTATCCAGCAAAGGAATGTGACCGAGGTAAGTCGAATAGCGACCTGATCCCCAAAATGTTGAGCAGTGCGCGACAGCCGGCGTGAGGGCGTTTTTCAGTGCGTTTTTGCAGGTGCGCCAGCCGCACCTTGGGGGCGTCATACGGTTGCCATGGCGATGCGGCGGCGCGTATCGGGCCGGGCAGGGCACGCGGCCCGTGGACCCGCTGGCCAAGGCAGTGCGCACGAGGGCGACGGGACCTGCAGCGCAGGCCGGCGCTTCGGCGCACGTCGCGCAGCGCGGGGCTGGCTGGCTGGCTGGCTGGAGAGCCTACGACGCCGCTGCGACTATCGCGGTCGCGAGGCGTGCAATGCTCAGTGGCGTTGCGTTGTGCCCACGCTGGCCATCGATTGCTGCAGGGTGTGCAGTTGCGTCCACAGCCGTGCGTCGCCTGCATGGTCCAGCGACAAGGCCTGCGCAGCCTGCAGGTCGCCGGCATGCAGGGCGCGGTTGGCCTGGCGCTGCTGCGCCAGATACTGGCCCAGTTGCTGCTGCACCAGCGCAAACTGGCGCGCCTGCTCGCCCTGTGGCGCGCTGGCCTGGACGTAGCCCGCATGCCGTGCGATGCGTTGACGCAGGTTGCCCAGGCGCTCGTCGTAGGCCTCGATGCGGGCGGGGTCATGCGCTGCGGCAAGCTGCGCCCGCTGCTCGTCGCGCAACTGCACCAGGTCGATGGCGAGGGACTGCAGCGCGTTCACCGGCACGTTGTCCAGCAGGACCGACACCGGCGCGGCCGGTGCTGCAAAAGACGGCGGCAGCGAGATGCTGGCAGCCAGCAGCGCGGCGGCGCACACCGAGCCCAGCAGGTGGCGGACAGCGCGTGGTGAGTTGACGGTGGGCATGCGGACTTCCTTCGACGTGGCGCGGGCCAGGCAGCCCTCATTGCTCCCTGTATCGGCCGCCGCGGCGCGCGCTTGATCACCTTTCGACGGACGGCACGTTTGCGGGGGAAACGTAGGGGTATTGCGAACGGGCGTGCGTCTGTCGGTCGCTGCCAGATGGCAGAACGCCCCGGCAGGATCGGGGCGTGTTGAGCGTCTTCGTGGTTGGCCCTGCGCGCGTGGGTAGGCGCTGCGCCGGACATGTTCCGACACGCCGGGGCAGCGGCTGCAGGCCATGCGGCACGCGTCGCGGGGCAGGTGCGCAATTGCAGGACTGCGCCGGGCACTGCGGTGCCTGGCAGAAATGAAAAGCCCCGGCATCGCTGCCAGGGCTTTGTCGTGACCGCACATAATCTGCGGCCTTTTCTCCCGTGGGAGAAGGAGCCACACCGCGCTTGGTGCGTGGCCTGGCGTGTTACGCGGCCTGCGGCACACGCAGGGAGCGCACCAGCCCGCCGATGTCCACGATCAGCGAGACCCGGCCATCGCCCAGGATGGTGGCGCCTGAGACACCCGGGATACGGCGGTAGTTGTTCTCGATGTTCTTGACCACGACCTGTTGCTGGCCGAGCAGCTCATCCACTTCCAGCGCGATCTTCTGGCCGTCGCCTTCGACCACCACCACCAGCGGTTCCTGCGAAGACTGCTGCCCGCCGAAGCCGTAGTAGTCGGTAAGCGACAGGATCGGCAAGTACTCGCCGCGCACCCGCAGCACCCGACCGTCGCCGGCCATCGAGCGGATGTCTTCCGGCGCCGGTTGCAGTGCCTCGAGCACGTAGGCCAGCGGCAGGATCAGGGTTTCGCCGGCGACCGAGACGGTCATGCCGTCCAGGATGGCCAGGGTCAGCGGCAGGCGGATCAGCACGCGGGTACCGCTGCCGGCGTTGCTTTCCAGCTGCACTTCGCCACCCAGGCCCTGGATGTTGCGGCGGACCACGTCCATGCCCACGCCACGACCGGACAGGTCGGTCACCGCATCGGCGGTGGAGAAACCCGGTGCGAAGATCAGGTCCCACACCTGCGCGTCGGTCGGGTTGTCCGGCACGGCGATGCCGCGTTCGGCGGCTTTTTCCAGGATCTTGGCGCGATTGAGGCCGCGGCCGTCGTCGCTGACTTCGATCACGATATGGCCGCCCTGGTGCGAGGCCGCCAGGGTGATCGTGCCGGTTTCGTCCTTGCCGGAGGCGCGACGCGCATCGGGCATTTCCAGGCCGTGGTCGATCGAGTTGCGCACCAGGTGCACCAACGGATCGGCAATCTTTTCGATCAGGCCCTTGTCCAGTTCCGTGCCTTCGCCGATGGTGCGCAGGCGGACCTGCTTGCCGAGGCGGCTGGAGAGGTCGCGGACCAGGCGCGGGAAGCGACGGAACACCGCGTCCACCGGCAGCATGCGCACGCCGATGACCGCTTCCTGCAGGTCGCGGGTATTGCGTTCGAGCAGATCCAGGCCGGCGAACAGCTGTTCGGCATGCGCCGGATCCAGGCCGGTGGAGACCTGCTTGAGCATGGCCTGGGTGATGACCAGCTCGCCGACCAGATTGATCAGGGCATCGACCTTGTCGACGCTGACGCGGATCGAGGTTTCCGCTTCGGCTGCGGCGGCCTTGGCCGGCGTGGCAGCGGCGGCGGCAGGTTCGGCAGCGGCGGCAGGTGCCGCAGCGACGGCGACAGGCGCAGCGGCGGCTTCGACGGCCAGGCTCGGCGGCGGGCCGGGCACCGCCATCGGGCGGATGTCCAGCTCGCAATCGTCCACCACCCAGGCGAAGGTGTCTTCGATCTTGCTGCGCGGAATCTTGCCGATCAGGCCCAGATCCCAGGCCAGGTAGGCTTCCAGCGGGTCGATGTTCTCAAAGCCCGGCATGCGCTCCAGGCGCGCGGCAATCTGCAGCGGGCCCAGGTGCTCGAGCTCGCGGATGATGCGCAGCGGGTCGTTGCCGCTCATGAACAGTGACGGCGCCGGGGTGAAGCCGATATGCCAGGCCTCGGGTTCTTCTTCCTTCGGCTTGGCCACCGCCGCGGCGGTCGGCGCTTCGCCGGCCAGCACCGCGTTCAAACGGGTATGCACGGCCTTGACCGCGGCCGGGTCGGCCGGGGTGCCGTGTTCGGCTTCGCGCAGCAGCGCGCGCAGCACGTCGACCGAGCCGAGCATGGCATCGACCGCATTGGGCTCGAGCTGGCGCTTGTTGGAGCGCAACTCGTCCAGCAGCGTCTCCAGCACGTGGGTCAGGCCGGCGACCGCTTCGAAACCGAAGGTGGCGGCGCCGCCCTTGATCGAGTGCGCGGCGCGGAACACCGAGTTGATGATTTCCGGGTCGCGGTTGCCCTCTTCAAGGGACAACAGCCCGGCCTCCATCGCGTCCAGCCCTTCGCGGCTTTCCTCGAAAAAGGTGGCGTGGAAACGTTGCAGGTCCATGCTCATGGGCGTGACATCCGATGGTGAGGCAAGTGGAATTAACCCAGAACTTTCTGGACGGTGGCGATCAGCTGTTCCGGGTTGAACGGCTTGACCAGCCAACCGGTGGCACCGGCGGCCTTGCCTTCGGACTTCTTGTCGGCCGCCGACTCGGTGGTGAGCATCAGCATCGGGGTGAACTTGTAGTCCGGCAGCTGGCGCAGCTCACGGATCAGCGAGATGCCGTCCATGTTGGGCATGTTCACGTCGGTCACCACCGCGTTGAAGCGTTGGCCCTTCGCGCGGCCCAGCGCCACGGCGCCGTCCTCGGCTTCTTCGACGGCAAAGCCGGCAGAGGTGAGGGCGAAAGAGACCATCTGGCGCATTGACGCCGAATCGTCCACCACCAAGATACGTGCGCTCATGCGGCGTTCTCCACAGATTTCAGGTTGTCATTGGATGCGGAAAGTCCGAGCGCGTCGGTGACGCCGAGCAGACGGGCCGCATCTCTAAAAGTGTCGTTGCAGCCATCGAATTCGGTATGCAACCCCGCCTGGCGGCGGGTCTGCACAAAGGCACAGAGCAACTGCACGCTGGCGGTATGGATACGCCGGACGTCGCCGGCATTGAGCACCACCTCGCCGTCCTGGGCCAGGAACGCGGCAAGCTTCTGCTTGAGGTCGGCGCTGGTCTCGATGCCGAGATCCTCACCCAATGTCACTGTGCTCATTGTTGCTCCGAACGGATGGTTCTATGCGTACTAACGGCGGGCGGCGGGAAAGCTTTAACGGTGAATCGTTGCGCGTGCAGGTGCGCGTCAGCTGCGTGCCGGATCAATGCAGCAAATGGCTGGCATCGAGCAGGATCATCGGCTGATGGCCCAGCCGCGCGACGCCGCGGAACAGGTTGTTGGAAATGCGGCACAGGCGTGCGTTGTCCGGTGGTTCGATCTGCTGATCGGTCAGGCTGGTGACGTCTTCCACCGCCGACACGCGCAGGCCCATGGTCTCGCCGTTTTCCTCCAGCACCACCACGCGCGTCTGCAGATCCATGTTGATCGGCGCCGAGCCCAGATGCATGCCCAGGTCGATCACCGGCACCACCTGGCCACGCAGGTTCATGATGCCGAGCATCGCGCTGGCGGTGCCGCGCAGTGGCAGCAGCGGCACCGGCAGCACCACCTCCTGCACCTTGAGCAATTCCAGCGCATAGGTCTGTTCGCCGCAGCGCAGGCGCAGCCAGCGCGTGCTGCGTTCGGCCGCGCGCCGCTCGGCCTGGATGTGCTCGGCCTGGCCGGGGGCCAGCAGTGCCTGCAGGCCTTGCGGATAGATCGGCGACGGCGGCGCGCGGTGCGGTGCCTGCATCGGTGCCGGCGCAGGCCGCGCAGGTGCCGGCGCGGCGGGTGCGGCATCGGCAAAGGCCGGGTCGGCATCCATCTCCGACAGCAGATCGGCGGCCAGCAGGTCGGCGCCGGAGGCAGCGCTGGCGAAGGCCGGGTCTGCGTCCATCTCGGCCATCAGGTCGGCGGTGCTCATGAACGGGCTGGGCGCCGCCGTGGCGAACGCCGGGTCGGCATCCATTTCGGCGAGGAAATCGGCAGCGATATCTGCAGCGCTGGGCGCGGCGACCACCGGCGGGCCGAACGCCGGGTCGGCATCCATTTCGGCGAGGAAATCGGCAGCGATGTCTGCAGCGCTGGGCGCGGCAACCACCGGCGGGCCGAACGCCGGGTCGGCGTCCATTTCGGCGAGGAAATCGGCGGCGATGTCTGCGGCGCTGGGCGCGGCGACCACCGGCGGGCCGAAGGCCGGGTCGGCATCCATTTCGGCGAGGAAATCGGCGGCGATGTCCGCGGCGCTGGGCGCGGCGACCACCGGCGGGCCGAAGGCCGGGTCGGCATCCATTTCGGCAAGGAAATCGGCGGCG
Organism: Xanthomonas sp. BRIP62409; assembly: GCF_003992965.1. Lineage (NCBI taxonomy): Bacteria > Pseudomonadati > Pseudomonadota > Gammaproteobacteria > Lysobacterales > Lysobacteraceae > Xanthomonas > Xanthomonas sp. BRIP62409. Next base: position 230,591 of record NZ_QEZJ01000014.1, read on the forward strand.
ATCGCATCGGCGCTGAGCACCGCGGCGATCGCGTTGGACGTGGCCGCTTCGGAAACAACGGCGGCTTCGGGGGCCGCGGCAGCCTGCACCGGCGCTTCAGCCAGCGTGAGATCTGCCTCGGCAGTTGCCGGTGCCGCCGCGACGGTGGCAGTGGCAGCCGGGGCAGTGGGCTCGACGCCGGCATCGTGCAGCAGGCCTTCCAGATAATCGTCCAGCTCACCGTTGGCGGTGTGGTTGCTCATGCAGCTTGCTCCATACGCATCGCGTCATCGGTCAGCACCCATTCCAGCGCGCGGCGATAGGCGGACAGGCCGCGGCCCTGGTAGTCGCCGCCGGTGGCGGGGACGGTCAACGCGGCGGCATTGCAGATTCGGGTATCCACCGGCACCGCGTCTTCCCAGACGACGGCGCCATAGGTGTCCTGCATCTCCTTGAGCGTCTCGGTGCCGGCGCGGGTGCGACGGTCGAACAGGGTCGGCAGGATCGACACCGGCAGCGCGCGGCGACGCGAGCGTTGCACCATGTCGGCAGTCCGCACCATGCTGGCCAGGCCATGCAGCGCCAGCGGCTCGGCCTGGGTCGGCACCACCACGCGGTCGCAGGCGGCCAGGGCGTTGATCATCAGCAGGCCGAGCGTGGGCGGGCAGTCGAGCAGGATGTAGTCGTGCTGGCCGGCATGCCGGGTCATCGCGTTCTGCAGCGCCAGGCCCAGGCCGGGCTGGTTGGCGCTGCGGCGTTCCAGCGTGGCCAGTGCGGCTTGCGCGCACACATAGGACAGGCCGGGGATGGCGCTTTCATGGGCCAGGCTGGCCAGGTCGCTCGGCGGGGTGCCGAACAGGTCCAGCACACCGCGCGGCGGCGGGTCGATCGCCACACCGAACGCGCGGGTGAGGGAGGAGTGCGGATCGAGGTCGATCAACAATACCCGGTGGCCGAGCGCGGCCAGGCCGCGACCCAATGCCAGCGTCGTGGTGGTCTTGCCGACGCCGCCCTTTTGGTTGGCGATTGCCCAGATACGCATCTCACTGCACTCCTTGAATTACGGCGGGGACGGAACTTGTGCCGCTTTCGGTGGTGACGGCCGTTTGGCCGCCGTCAGACTTGGGAAGCTTGGGCGCCCCGGCGGCGGTCGCATGCATCTGCGATGGCGGATCGGGTGCGAGTGAGCCAGCCGAGTCAGCGAGGATGATCAACACCACACGCCGGTTCGCATTCCGTCCCGCCTCAGTGCTGTTATCGGCACGTGCGCGGAATTCTCCATAGCCCACCATCGCCAATCGTTGCGGGGCCACGCCGTCGTCGGCAAACAGGTGCACCACGCTGGCGGCGCGCGCAGCCGACAGCTCCCAGTTGGAGGGGAACTGTGCGGTGGCGATCGGCTGGTTGTCGGTATACCCCTCCACGCGCACGCCATTGGGCGCATCGCGCAGCACCGCGGCCAGCGCCGACAGGGTGCCGCGGGCGCTGCCGGCCAGCGAGGCCGAGCCGGTGCCGAACAGGATGTCGCTGTTGATCTCCACCTCGATCCACAGGTCGTTGCGGCGGATGGTGATGAGTTTCTGCTCGATCAGCGGCGCCAGCGTCTTGCTCAGCTGCTGGGCCACCGCGTCCATCTGCCGCTGCGCGCGCGCCAGCTGCGCCTGGTTGCGCAGCGACACCGGCATGCGCATCTGCGCGGCCATCGACGGCAGCAGGGTGGGGTCGGTCGGCCCGCTGGAGGCGGCCATCGGCGCGCCGGCCTTGATCACCGAGGGGCGGTCGTAATCGGCGCCCAGGGTCTGGGTCTTGCCGATCTGCACCGGGCTGGCGGCAGTGGAGGAACCGCCGAAGGCGGTGGTCAGCGCCTGCGCCATGACCTTGTACTTGCCCTCGTTGAGCGAGGAGATCGCGTACATCACCACGAAGAACGCCAGCAGCAGCGTCATCAGATCGGCATACGGAATCGCCCACGCTTCGTGGTTGCCATGGTCTTCGTGATGTTTGCGACGACGGGCCATGACGGGACTAATGCAAGTATCCGGCCAATTTCGACTCGATGTTGCGCGGGTTCTCGCCCTGGGCGATCGCGATCAGGCCTTCGATCGCCATTTCGCGCTCGTTGGTGCTGCAGTGGATGACGCTCTTGAGCTTGGCGGCGACCGGCAGGAACAGCAGATTGGCCGAGGCGATGCCGTAGATGGTGGCGGTGAACGCCGCGGCGATGCCATGGCCGAGCATGGCCGGGTCTGCCAGGTTCTTCATCACCGCCATCAGCCCCAGCACCGCGCCGATGATGCCCAGCGTGGGCGCATAGATGCCCATGCCTTCGAACACCTTGGCCGCGGCAAGATCCTGACGCTCCTGGTTATCCATTTCGATCTCGAGCATGTGCCGCATGGATTCGGGCTCCACGCCATCGACCAGCATCTGCAGGCCCTTGCGCAGGAACGCATCGTCCTGGCGCGGGAGCTGGTCTTCCAGCCCCAGCAGGCCCTGGCGGCGGGCGATGTTGCTCCATTCGACGATGCGCGCCAGCAACTGCGGGCGGTCGCTGGCCGGCGGCTGGATCACCCAACGCAGGATCTTGAAGGCGCGCCGGAAAACTGCCGGCGAGGTGTGCAGCAGGATCGCCGCCACGGTGCCGACGATCACGATCACGAAGGCAGCCGGCGACCACAGCGACGAAATGCCGGCGCCTTTCAACACGCTGCCGCCCACGATCGCCACGATCGCGAGCACCAGTCCGATGATGCTGAGTCTGTCCATGGAAGCGATATCGGCGCGAGCGCGGCGGACTTGATAGAGCAGATGGTCGAGAGCGCCAGAAAGTTGTCGTTTTGCGGCATGGGCCGCTTCCACGCTGGCGTCGATGCAGGGGTGACAGGTCATCGGCGCATGCGCTCCCGACCAGGGCGTGTCATCAATGCCGCAGCAGCCCCGCCGCCCTTGCGCGTGCACGCAGGCAACAAGCGCGCGCATGTTCGGTGTGGCGATCGCGTTGGCGATGGCCGCCAAGCGGCGTGTGGCAGGCGATGCCCTCACGTCGATCCAGTCTGTTGCTGAGCCCGGTTTCAAACAAGGTGTGTGCTGGCGCTTCGGCAAACCGCTTGCGTCCGGTTGCGGGCAAGGGTGTGTTGCTTGCAGCGATCACCCTGCTGCAGCCGGCAACGCGGCAGGCCGTGCCATGCCGCGTGCAAGCGTGGCGGGCCGGCCGGCCATCGTGGATGCCCTGCAATGCCGCGGGCCTGTTGCGGGGCAGAATGCGCTGCCGCATGGGCTGTGCTACTTAGCTTTCCACGGTATTAGAACGATCTAATTGCATCTGCGTGGAAGCGGACGCAAGAGGAGGGGGGGGGCGCAACGGCGCCGGATATTTTTGTGTCACTTCGCGCAGCGTTCTTGGCGAATCGTTGGATCGACAGGAATCAGCCGAAGCCAATCACTATTGGGAGAGCATGATCGAAATGAACTGCATGCCATTCGCACGCAACCGCAGCACGCTGTCTGCCGGTATCGCCATCGTCTTGTTCGCGAGCGCCGCCTCTACCACCGCTGCCGCCCAGCAGGCCGATGCCACGCCGGCGCCCACCGGCCAGGCCGAAGTGCAGGCCACGGACCTGGATGCGGTGACGGTGACCGGCTACCGCTACGCGATCGAAAAAAGCCTGGAGCAGAAGCGCAACGCCAACGCCGTGGTCGATGTGATCACCGCCGAGGACGTGGGCAAGTTCCCCGACAAGAACGTGGCCGATGCGCTGCAGCGCGTGCCCGGCGTGGTCATCAGCCGCGACGGCGGCGAGGGCAAGAACGTCAGCGTGCGCGGCCTGTCCTCGGAGCTGGTGCTGACCGAATTGAACGGCAACTACATCGCCACCGCCGAGTCCAACGGCGACCCGACGCGCTCGTTCAATTACACGCTGTTGCCGTCGAACCTGCTGGGCAGCGCGGAGCTGTACAAGACCCCGGAAGCGCGCATCGACGAAGGCGGCATCGGCGGCACGGTGATCCTGCAGACGCGGCGCCCGCTGGAACTGGAGCCACATTCGGGCTTCGTGTCCGCCGAGGGCACCTGGTCCGATACCAGCAAGAAGACCGACGGCCAGTTCTCCGGTTCGTATTCGTGGCACGACAAGGACAACCGCTTCGGCGTCTTCGTCGGCTACACGCAGCAGAAGCGCACCGCACGAACACTCGATGCCAGCACCGAGAGCTGGCAGTGGTACGGGCGCGACGAACTCGGCCCGGCGGTCGACGTGAACGGAAATCCCTCGGACTTCAACGCCAACTGGTGGGGCGGGACCGGTTTCTGGACCCAGGACGGCAATTATGCCACCGGTTTCATGATGCCGACCGCGGTCAGCCTGGGCGCCAAACGCGAGGAGCGCGAGCGCAAGGGTGGGCAGCTGACCTTGCAGTTCAAGCCAACCGACGACCTGACGCTGACCGCGAACTACTTCCGCTTCGACCTGTCGCAGGACTCGCAGACCAATACCATCAAGATTCCCGAGTGGAACATTGCCCGTTACAACGGCGACGGCAACTGGCGCGGCGGGCGTCTGCTCGACCGGCTGCAGTTCGATCCCAGCGGCACCATCGTCACTGGCGCCGCCTACAGCCTGCGCCCGGGCAAGACCTACTACTGCAACGAGGCGCAGGCCGCTGCGGCCGGCCTGCCGCCGGGCGGCTGGGGCTCGGACGACTGCACGGTGCCCACGCCGCAGATCACCGGCAGCTACAACATCGAAAAATCGCTGTCGCAGACCGTGGACCTGGGCGGCGAATGGCGTGGCGAGCAGGTGGACGTGGCGTTCAAGGCCGGCCGCACCTGGGCCAAGGGCGGGCCGGAGCTGCAGTTTTCCCTGCCGATCAAGCCGCGCCTGCAGAACGCCGACGGCAGCTGGACCAACGCCAACTTCGCCAGCGCCTGGGACCTGACCGGCACGCCGTCCATGACGTTCTCGCCGGAGCTGATGCAGAACCTGCGCGACGGCATCCTGCAGGTCGACCTGGGCTCGACCGGCTCGTCCTGGACCCGCAACACCAACCAGCAGCAGTACGCGCAGATCGATACCACCTGGCATTTCGACGGCGAGGTCTTCGACTCGCTGCAGTTCGGCATCAAACGTCGCGACGGCGGCATCCACCGCAGTACCGGCAACAACTACTGGGTGTGCCCGGGCACCGACCCGGGCGACTACGACAACCGCTACTGGAACGGGCGCTGCAATGCCATCGCCACGCAGTTCTCCCCGGGCCTGCTGTTCGCGCAGGACAACCTGGCCGGTGGCGTCAACGCCAACGCGTTCCCGGCGATCAACTTCCCGGGCTACATCGGCTATTTGAACCAGACCTACGGCGCGATGCAGACCCGCAACGAAGACAACTTCGTCTACAACGTCGACGAAGAGATCTATTCCAGCTACCTGCAGCTAAACTTCCACACCGAGCGGTTGCGCGGCAACGTCGGCGTGCGGGTGGCGCGTACCGGCCAGCGTGCCGAGTCCACCGACAAGGTGACCACCTACAACGACTACTTCTTCGACGGCGCCGACGGCAACCCGCTGGCCTGCCAGCAGGGCGCCGCCATGCCCGGCGGCGCGCCGGCCGACACCTATTGCGGCACCGAAGGCTACTGGCGCTTGGCCGACAGCGTGCAACGCACCGAGTCGTTCGTGGTCAGCGGGCTGGACCGCAACTACACCGACGTGCTGCCGAGTTTCAACCTGGCCTACGACCTGACCGAGAACCTGCTGCTGCGCGCGGCAGCGTCGAAAGTGATTGCACGCCCCAGCTACAACGACATCGCCGCACCCGGCAGCCTGGAGTTTTACAGCCCCGAGTACGTGGCCGACCGGCGCCTGACCGGCGGTGCCAGCGAGCAGGGCTGGTACGGCTCGGGCAGCAACAAGAACCTGGAGCCGTACAAGGCCAACCAGTTCGACCTGGGGCTGGAATGGTATTTCCAGCCGGGTTCGGTGGCGGGTGTGGGGCTGTTCCGCAAGAACGTGGAGAACTTCGCGGTCGACGTGATCAGCGACGTCAACATGATGGTCGACGGGCAACCGGTCACCGTGCAGAACTACAGCACCCAGGCCGGCGGCCAGGACGCGGTCTCGCAGGGTGTGGAGCTGTACGCGCAGCACACGCTGCCGTTTGGCCTCGGTGCGCAGTTCAACTACACCTACAACGATGCCAGCAAGGCGGCGGTGCGGCTGGAAGACGGCACCGAGGCCGGCAAGACCTCCATGCCGGGCAGCGCCAGGAACCAGACCAACCTCACCGTGTTCTACGAGACCGACAGTCTGCTGCTGCGTGCCTCATACAACCGTCGCGGCGAGCTGGTGCAAGGCCTGGTCAACGGGTTGAACGTCTTTGAGGAGCCGTACTACCAGGTCGATCTGAACGCGGCGTACAACATCACCCCGGCGCTCAGCCTCACCGCCTCGGTGCTGAACCTGACCAAGCAGGAGTCCCGCTCGCACCTGGGCGAGGACACCCGCGCCCGCTTATATACCGGCGGATACGCAGGCCGGCTGGCGTACCTGGGGCTGACCTACAAGTTCTAGCTCCCAGCGTGTCGTGCCCATGCCTACCGCGTGGCGGTATGGGCGCGATGGTTTGGCGGCGGCCGGGCTGCAGTGTTCGCTTTCCGCGACGACATCGTCGCGTGTGCGCGGTCGTTCACCGCAGGATCTCATCTCACGAGGTCTCTTCTGTTGCGAACGCTCGCACCGTGGCCGTGGCTGCTATGGCGTTGTTTCGCAACCTTCTTCAATCAAACTGGTCGGCGATGCTGCGCTTGACTCAGAGTTCGCTGAGAAAAGTGAATCTGGAACCGTTATTTCTTGGGGCGACCGAAGCTCAGGCACAAGCCTTCATGGATCGCGATGAGTTGCCAAATACCAGGGTGATGGTTGCTGCCATAGAAGCGGAGGAACCTTTCAAATGCTTCCCGATCTTCACTCGGCAATTCCAGAACGGCATTGAACACCTCCATAGCTTCACCCATGGTGGCAACAAAATCGCTATTCCATACTTGGCGATGAATGAGATAGCTGCTTCCTACCAAGACGATGATGTCATCAATGCTTTGGAAAGCATTGAGGCGATTGCCCTGACCATCTGTGTTGGTCACGATCATGGTTGCTGGTGAGAGCAGCCATGAAATCGCTGGCGGTGTGCTCCAAAGATTTGGTGCTGAGTTTCAAATTCCAACAAGCCGACCTAAGCCTATCGAGCCATGACCAAGAAGCTGCCCTAGCTCTACATCATGAATATTGAGCAGAAGATCGAGCTTATGCAGAAGTATGGCTACACCATCAATGGTGACGAGGACTCTAAGGATGAAAGGGTTCTTCTCAAAATGGAGAGCGCGCCGACCATCTTTAAGGTTGGGGGGGCAGGATCATTCAGACAAAAATTCCAGCCGTGAAAGGGCTGTCGCTGTAAAATCTGCTGATCATTGTTCAGGGGGAACATGGAATGGCATGGATTGATCGGTCGGTACTCAGCAGACTGTTAGGGGAGAGGGCACCCCATGGACCTGAGTCAATCACCGATGATGTGGCTCAGGTCTTCAACGCCATTGGCAAAGACGCTTGGACGCATGTCCCCACCCAAGATATGGGGATTGGAGGCCAAATTGTCTCTCCGCACATCGGCGAATTATCCAGCTTTCTGGACCGTTACAACGAAGCTCCTAAGTGGTTCAAGATCAAGCAGCTGGACTGGCTGCTTGCTGACGCTCTTTGCTATGCAGAAGTCAACCAGACCATGCACACTTGGCGCTATCCCAAGTGGACCAGGAGTGGCAAATTCCGGTGGGGAAAGCTAGCTTTAAAAGTTGGAGCGTTCGTCCTGACTTGGGGGATATGGCTTGCCATTCTTGGCTTCCTCAGCACGATTTCTGGGTGGTGGATTGGGATCTGGGTAACGCTCACTATCCTCAATGTCGGATTTGGAATTCGCAGCAAGATCAAGCGGGACAAGTTGATGGTGTCTATGATCGATGCATACCACACCCTCGACTCCATCCACCCAAGTTGGTCAAACACTTGGAATAGCTTGCAGAAGAGCAAGGACCTTGGGGCAAAGTGGCCAACACCACTTCTGAGGCTTGTCGAGGACAAGTCAAGAGGTCACCATGCTTAAAGAATTCCCAAGGCCGCTTGCTAGCATCGTCGATGAGATCATCGGCACCTACTACTTCCACCACAAGTCCATCGAGACGCTGTTCTATGAAGCAGGTGCTTCTGGTGACCCACCAGAGGGGAATGTTTACAAGAAGACTGAACTATGGCTCATTCGAGAGGGAAGGGAGGATGCAGCAAAGTCACTGCTGATTCTTGGGAAGGTCGTTGAAGACCTGATGGATGGTGATAGTGATAGGAAAATTCCTTATGGTGAGAAGCCGAAATTCATCAAACGACTAACAGATGCACTTGCACGCAACCAGTTGAGCTACGGGTTCGGCGGTCAGATCTATGGTGCTACGAGTGTCACAGCACCAAGCAAGGCCTTAGGCGAAGCCCTCAAAGAATTCTCTGTTGCTGAGATCGAAGATAAAATAACGGAGTCAGATTCACTTCTCGCAAGCTAGTGTCACTAGCAAACAACGAGGTCAGGTGATCTGGAACCAGTCTTCTGCTCACGAAACAAGTGAACCTGAAGCCGTTCTTCCTTGAGCCCCGCGAAAGACCACCAAAGCGCTCATCCGACGTTTGAACGTGAACTTTCGACGGGTGCCGGTGGACGCCGAGCAATGAAGAACAGAGCCTGATCTCAACCCAACGGTTGATCAGCCTGGCGTCCAGACGCGTTCATTTGATCGACGCGCGCGTTGTTCCCGAAGTTCGTTCATGTGCTTTTCGACCCCTTCGGATTTCCTGGAGAACGAGTTGCAGCGGACAAACTCGATGTCCTCCCAGAATCCTCTCACGGCCATCATCATCTGCTCGAGCAGGACGCGAGGAAGGGTGATCGTGTCGAAGGCCGGATGCCGGGGTGCGTCAAGCGGGACGGTGTATAGGCCCCCAATGATTGATCCCGGCGGAAGCCAGGTTATCCAAAGCGACGGCGCGAACTGATGGATCTTGATTGCAGAGTCGCCGTTGCCGTGTCGAAGCGCATTGCCCAATAGGTGAAGGAACTGCAAGTCGGAGTGGACGCCGAACCATTCCATGGGTGCATCGAACAGCTCCTGAAAGAAGCACAGCAGATTGGGGCCCTTGCCGTCCAAAGAGCAGCGCTGAATCTGCTGGATTCTGCCGGCGGGCCAGGTCTTCCTTCCTGCCATGCCAACCATCAATCCTCGAAGGGCTCGTTCATGCATGGACTGCGTAGCCAGCAAGAACGCTTCGATGGTTGACTGCCGGATGTCAGCGTAGTGGTCTACGGCGAAGACCCGTTCTACTTCCTCTTCGCTGTTCTCAAGAGTGTCGATCTTAGTATCCAGCGCTTCGACGGCGGCCAGCACCACTTCGCGCCGGAAAGTAGCAAAGGAGGGAAGGTCGAGACCGCTGTAAACGGCCACCTCGTGGTGCTCCCAGCGAACGGCTTCCAGTGGATCAGGTGCGAGATTCATCTTTGTTCCCGAGAGTAACGCCTGAAAGACTGACTTCGTCCGCTGCCTTGCCGAGCATCCGGGATCGTAGAGCGTTCGTAGGGATCTTGGACGGGGCTAGAAGCCTCAGTTGCCGCCCATCCAGATCGCGGTAGCAGGCATCAGAAAGGGCGCTGGAGACGGAGATGACCAGGTTCGGGGACACAAGGAGCAAGCCGGCATCGAACAGGGCGTGGATGTCCTTCCGAAGCAGCAGCCCGTTGCTGAGCGCATTGGTGGACGTGCCGTTGTAGGGGTTGATGTGCGCGGCATCGATCACGGCCGCGTGGGCCGTGCCCGTGACCATGCACACGGCCCCGTAATGCTCAATCAAACGCTTCCTGAAGTCGGCCTGCCCATCCCGGATGACTCGTAACACCTGCTCGACGCGCTTGCAGTCTACCTCGACATCTGGCGGAGCGAGTGAGGCGGGCGCAGAGCTCGGAATCAGGCGGCCGGACTCTTCCAGCGTCCCCCGGAGGGCTTGGATGGCGTCGTTGTTCATCATCTGCGCCGGAGCACGAAGGACGGGATTAATCCCAGATCGATGACGAATGTGGGCAAGCAACCGTGCTGCGTCTTCTAGGTAGGTCAGCTTTTGCTCCCGCTCCCCCCACAACTGGCGCAGCGCGTCCAAATCCCGTGACCACAACGCCAGCCTGAGCTCGCTGCTCGTCAGACGAAGCGCGGCCTCCGCGCGCACCAACTTTTGCTGGGTCCAGATCAGCTCCTCCGCGTCCGTAGCGGCGCAGGCAGGATCGATGCCTTGCGCCTCGTTATCCTCGAGAAAGTAGTGTCCGCCGAACTGACGCTTGCTGTCCCGTTCCCGCTCTTGTTCAAAAACGCTGCTGGCGTCGCTTCGCTCGCCATTCGGCGATCCGTCGCTTGTCGTTGCCATTGTCCATGCCATTCCCTTGCTTGCCGAATAGAATAGTCTGCGCTCCAAAAACTGGCCATTGAAGCGGGTGGGGCGCTATCCCGCTACGTCCTTCACACCGCGTCTGCTGTTATCCCTGCGGAGTGATGCGCAGCCTGTAAGCGCAGAGCAAATGGTGCTAACCGACCCCATCGTTTGAATCGCCATCGCTGTTCTCGACGAAGTGGTGTGCCTCAAGCGTCCTTAGCAATGCCAGGAGAGCGCTGTGGGACGCCATCGCTTGCTCCAATGTGCTGGCTTCTTCACCGTATCGAACGGCCGGCGACGTCTTCAATGCTGTTAGGATCTCCTCGCTGATACGAATGCCGAGCTTCTCCTCCAGCAGCTTGCCAAGGTGGACGTGGTCATGCCCCTTTCCGGCATCCTTTGGATACGAGTGTTCCTCGCGGGCCAGAAGGCCTTTCAGCAACTTCTCAGCGCATTGAGCCGCCTCCCAGCGTGCTTTTCCATACTCTCGTCGGCTGGCGATGGCATCGACGCTGTGCCTGAAATCTGCTTTCGCCTCAGAGAACAGTGCATGCCCGCCGAGTGACTCCAAGGTCATGATCGCTTGCCAGCCATGCACAAATGCGTGGAAGAAGAACGCAAGCTCCTGGTCAGATAACTTGTTGGCCATCGCTTGTGTCAGTCCCTCCACCGAGCACAACACGTTGTGGATTGCCGGACCCCTGCCAACACCGTCCTTCTGGACTACGGATAGGTCGCGATTAACCACGAGCCTCCCTTCGCCCATGATCATCGGAAGACGAACCTTCCAAAGGTTGCCGTTGACGACAACCAGGAAGCTTCCCGGTGAGAAGTCGATCTTCATCGCGTCGCCGTAGTGATCCGAATACCAGTCATGGACCTTGGCAAGTAGGTCACGCGGACCGAAGGGGGGACCCCTGTCCGGAGGTCCGCCGAGGATTGGAGTGCCATCCAGCTTCAAGGTCCAGGACACTTGCTGGGAGGCTCTCATGCCTCGATGGCGCGGTTCGATGCCCATCGCCGAAAAGCGACTGTCCAGAGACGTCATCATGGCGTCGAATTCTTCTTCGTTGGTTGGGCGAGTGGGCCACTTCCACTCGTTCAGCTCATCCTTTCTCGACCGTTCCATGTCGCCCCCTAGGGCTTAAGTAGATGTGCAGTATAAACGGCGCTAAGCGGGCTCTGAGGCGCGTGAATCCGTTGAAAGAAAGCCGCAGCGATTGAAAGGGGTCAAGCATGATGGGGTAAGCATGATGGGGTCAGGTGCACTTATCAGGCGACGGCGTTCGGCTTGCGTGGCTCTTATGGAACTGCGCCAGCGGCGCACACAGCCGCGCGAGACGCGCCACCGTGTATTGACACGCCAGACCGAGTACTTGCAATCTAGGCCCAAGGAGCGTCGAAACTCCTCTCATAGCGGTACCCACCTCCGTCAAACCGGTGGGTTTTTTGTGCCTGCATCCTGCAGGGACAAGCCGACGCAATGCCTGCGTCGGGAGGGCGGCTAATACAACACCCGCAAGGGAAATACGCCCGCCGGCTATGAGCGGTTTCGAACCTCCCGACATCCCGTCGCCGTTGGCGGCGGTTCTTGGGTTGTTCCAGGAGGGCGTTGCCATGTCTACCGCACCATCCATGCCGGTGTCTGTGCCGGTTGATCTGTTGCCAGCTTCCGCTCACCGCCTGCGTTGGGATGTGGGCGAGGTACTGCGCCGGCTTGTCGCACGCGCGGCTGTTGAGCAGGCGAGCGAGCATCCCGCGCATCCGCTGAGTCGCCAGCTCGCTGTGTTGCCGCACACCTCCAGCCGCCGGTTCGCACGCAGTGCTGTGGGGTTGCAGCAGTGCGTCGCCGCATCCGTCACCCGCCACCACCCGGAGGCGCCATGACACGCCGCCGCCCACCCACGGTATCTGCCAGTACACGGCCCACCCGCACGCGTACGCGCCCTGCGCCGCCCAAGCGGGTGCAGTGGGTCGTTGTAGAACCCGACCGCACCAAGCTGCCACCGATGCTGCCGCCCGACCCGGACGCCTCCCCGCAAGGTCCCGGCACGCTGCGCGCACCCCGCCGCGCCCGCCGCCCGCGCCAATGCACCGTCAGCTACACCCATTACCCCGGCGCCCACGACCACGCCGGCGACCAGCACGTGCCCCATGTCCGCCTCAGCGGCCTATGGCTGGAACAACTGGGCTTTGCCATCGGCACCAAGCTGCGCATCACCGCGAGCGAAGGGCAACTGCTGATGGAGGTGTTGCCGCCGGTGGAGGTGCCGGCCAAGGCGCGCAGCGTGCGGCGATGATGGTGCGGGTGACAGAGACCTGCGATTGACCTCAGTGCCGCATGCCACTAGCGTCGCAGCGACATCAGCGCACTACGGACGCTTCATGATCGCGCGCCCCCTTTACGCCTCGCTCGCCACCCTGGCTCTGGGAGCTTGCGCCCACGCGGCGGCCGCCCCAGCCTCGGCAACCGTCACGGAGACATCTGCCATGAATTCCTCAGCCGAATCCAAAGTCACTCCCGTTGGCAGCGAACCCAGCGGGCCGATACGAACGGCAGAGGATGCGCTCACCCGCATGCTTGCATTGATTCAAGCAATTCACGGACTGGACGATCTGACACCCGACTACCTGCAATCCAAAATGGGGGTTCCGGTGACGCGTGCGGCAGCTGATCCCAAGCGTTATGGCGCCAGTGCTCCGCTTACCAGTGACTGGGGTTACAGCTTTGGCATGGACCAGACGCCTACTGCGGGGCGTTGGTTCGAGTTCACTTTTATTCCAGCGCAAGCGGGTGCTTCACCGTCCATGACGGAGATCTGCAGGATCGATTTCGATACGTTTGCCAAGAAGCTGGAAAACATCGGGTTTGTACGTCAACGCAACATGGTGGAAGACGGGCGATGGATGAGTGACTTCTTCAGCCGCCCAGGCATGCGCGTGGAGGTGTTTCCACGAGGCGAGGCCGATGCACCGCAGGAGCGGGTGGAGCACCACTGCGTCGAATGGATCTACATACGAATGGAGGCGTTGCCGCCGGTGGAGATGCCGGCCAAGGTGCGCGGCGTGCGGCGATGATGCTGCGTCTGCCACACCCCTTGCGATTGACCTCGGTGCCGGATGCCACTAGCGTCGCAGCCACACCAGCGCACAACGGACGCTTCATGATCGCGCGCCCCCTCTACGCCGTGCTCGCCACCCTCGCTCTGGGCGCATGCGCCCACACGGCGGCCACCCCAGCCCCGGCAACCGTCACGGAGACATCTGCCATGCGTTTCTCAGCCGATCACGTACCTGCAGATCTTTCCAAAGGTGGACCACGTACCGCGCAGGAAGCATTGGAGCGGGTACTGGAGCTGATTCGCACAAGTGCCAGCATTGAATCGTTCACTGCCGACCATGTGTCTCAAGCAATGGGCCAGTCGGTACAGCATCGCGATGATGGTTCCGGGCGGTTCGGTGCCAGCGGAGTGCTGACCCGAGACTGGAACTACGGGTTTGGTGTCAACAAAACCGAAGTAAAGGGTGCTTGGTTCGAGTTCCTGTTCCTGCCTAACCCGCCAGAAGCCTCTCCCTCTATGTCGGATGTCTGCCAGATCGACTTCGAGGCATTTGCGGCGCACCTTGAGAAAATGGGTTTTTCGCGACAGCGCAATCTTGTCGAGGATGGACGATGGATGAGCGATGTTTTTCAACGCCCAGGGATGCGCGTGGAGCTCTTCCCACGTGGCGAGGCTGACGAACCTTTGCAGCGCACCACTCATCAGTGCGTCGAATGGGTTCAAATTCGCTAGTCCAAGGAGCGGACATGTTGAGTCAAGAAGCAAGTGCAGTGGTGGCGTCATTTGGTCAGCAACCAGGTGTCACACGTGAGCATCTGGATAACTTCAACCGGGTGCTGAACGATTCGCCCGAGTTGACCCGCCAGATCAACGAGGCGGTGCAAAAAAAGGTGCTGAAAGGCTTCGCGCCGTTAAACGATCCGCATGCGGGAGGCACCTATGATCCACGCGATCAGAAAATTCATCTGCCGCTTGCAGCGCTGGTGAATGATGCCAACGGCAAGCATGCAGCAGCAGGCGATTTGACCTTCGTCATGGGACATGAAATTCAGCATAGCCTTTACAGCCCCACTGCTGCGCTTGCGCGGGAACAGTTCAAAACAGAGGCAATAAAAATTGCCCGTAGCACGCACGATTACACTGCTGCTGGCGAGAAGGTGCTGGCCAGTAACCGTGCGGACGAAGCAACGGCCCAAATAGCCGGATGGAACGCTATCGTGAGCGCGGTCAAGAGTCGTAATCCTAATCCTACGCTTGAAGATGTGTACCTGTTTGCAGATGGTCGGGCCAGAGATTTCGTCACGCGAAGCGGTTATCCAAGCGTCTATACGCCCAAGGCAAACCTGACATTCAATAGCGACCTGACGTTGTCGCCCACGGCGAGTAATGTCGAGGCAATGGGAGTGAATTACTTCGACAAATCGGTCAAGGACACCCGTATCGGTCATGCGGGCCAGTCTGACTACGTCAACCATTACGGTCCGTGGGTGGTCGGCACAGCTGCCATCTACGAGCGCCACTACAACAAGCCCAAGCCAGGAGACCCGGAACAGCCGATGATCCTGGACATGCAGCGCTTGGGATTGAAAGAAGAAATACTGGAGCGCAACGGTATCGACCTGGGCAGCAACACCCGCCCCATGCCTTGCCTCGACAGCAGCACGCAGCCGCCGACGCCCGGCCTGTTCCAGCACAGCAAGAATACGCACCTGCACGTCTCGCCCATCACTGCACGCGAATTGGAACAGGAGCTCCGGGAGCGCGATCCCCAGCTGCCAAGCTTGTCAGCTCAGCTTCTTCCGTCAGACCCCGGCCACGCGGATCACTCGCTTTACCAACAGATCAGGGATGGGGTGCAAAAGCTCGATGTCCAGCATGGCAGGGAGTGGGATGCATCGAGCCAGCGCATGACGGCCAGCTTGCTTGCGCTGGCAAAAGAGGAAGGGTTGTCGCGGGTGGATCATGTCGTGCTCAACAACCCAACGGCTCAGCTAACTAGCGGCGAGAAGGTCTTCGTCGTCCAGGGTGCCCTCAACGACCCGGCACACCAGCGCGCGCACATGCCGACGGTGGAAGCGGTGCAGACACCAGAGACTCAGTCGTTCGATCGCCTGCAGGCAATCAACCAGACTCAGGCCCAGGCGCGCGAACAGCAGCAAGCGCTGGAGCAGTCCCAGCAAGCCGTCAGCCAGGCTGGTCCGTCGATGACGCGCTGAGTGTTTCGCAACGAGATAACGAGGTCCAATTAACGGTTCCAGGTTCAATTCCACGGCAGCCTGGCCGTCGCCAAACCATCGCGCCTATGCCTGCGCGCGTAGCGGCATAGATCGGCAGCGATGCTGGTAGTGACACGACAACGGCCGCAGTACGCGGCCGTTGTCGTTAGATCAGGCAGCCAGCATCGTCTTGACGATTCCCGGTTCCGATTCCCGATTCTCCCAATCACGAATCCCGAATCCCGATTCCCGAATCCCCAACCTCAATGATCGCTGGAGCGCAGCCCATCCACATCCAGGATCAGCGCCATGCGGCCGTCGCCGATCAGGGTGGCGCCGGCATAGCCGGGCAGGCCGCGCAGGGCGCGGGGCAGGGGCTTGATCACCACTTCCTCGCGGCCGCGCACCTGGTCCACCACCAGGCCGAAGCGGGTTTCGCCGGCCTGCAGCAGCACCACGGTCAGTAGCGGCGGTTGTTCGGCGGGCACGCCCAGCCAGCGGCGCAGGTCGATCAGCGGCAGGGTGTGCGAGCGGCGGTCCAGCACGGCGCGGCCGTCGAACCAGCCCAGCGAGGTCTGCGGTGCGTGCAGCACCTCGACCACGCGGGCCAGCGGCAAGGCGTAGACGGCTTCGCCGGCCTGCACCAGCAGCGTGGGCAGGATGGCCAGGGTCAGCGGCACGCGGATCATGAAGCGGCTGCCGCGGCCCAGTTCGGACTGGATCTGGATCTGCCCGCTGAGTTCGCGGATGCGCGATTGCACCACGTCCATGCCCACGCCGCGGCCGGAGATGTCGGTGACTTCGGCCTTGGTCGAAAAGCCCGGCATGAAGATCAAATGCAGGCACTCGTCGGTGCTCAGGCGGGCAGCGGCTTCGGCATCGATCAGGCCCTTGTTGCGGGCGATCTCGCGCAGACGTTCCGGGTCGATGCCGGCGCCGTCATCCTGGATCTCGATACTGACGTAGTCGCCTTCCTGCTGCGCGGACAGGCGCACATGGCCGCTGCGCGGCTTGCCGGTGGCTTCGCGCAGGGCCGGTGATTCGATGCCGTGGTCGATCGCGTTGCGCACCAGGTGCACCAGCGGGTCGGCCAGCGCTTCGACCAGATTGCGATCGAGCTCGGTTTCGGCACCGATCAGCTCCAGCTCCACTTCCTTGGACAAGGTGCGCGCGACATCGCGGGCCACCTTGGGAAAGCGCGAGAACACCTTGCTGACCGGTTGCATGCGGGTGCGCATGACCGCGGTCTGCAGGCGTGCGGTGGCGATGTCCAGGGTGCTGACCGCGCGGTCGAGTTCTTCGTCGCGCAGGCGGGTGCGCAGGGTCTTGAGGCGATTGCGCGACAGCACCAGTTCGCCGATCAGGTTGACGATGGCATCCAGGCGCTTGGTGTCCACGCGCACGGTCTGCTCAGCGTCGGCTCCCTTGGCCGCCGCCTTGGGCGCGGCCTTGGCGCCGGGCGCAGCGGCGCCATGTGCGTCGTCGGGTGCGGGCGCTGCGGCGGCGGCCTTGGGCGCGGCCTTGACTGCCGGCGGGCCGCTCTTGGCATCGAACTGCGCAATCAGCGAGGCCGGTGCATGCGGCACGGCTTCGCCCGAGCCCATTGCATCCAGCATGGCCTGCAGGTAATCCAGCGACTGCTGCGCGGCATCGAAGTGATGCGCCTGCAACACCGCCTGGCCGGAGCGCGCCATGCCCAGGGTTTCCTCGGCGGCGTGGCAGAGCTCGACCATGGGCTTGATCGCCAAAAAGCCGGCGCCGCCCTTGAGCGTGTGGAAGCCGCGGAACACCGCGTTCAGCTGGTCGGCTTCGTCAGGTGCCTGTTCCAGCGACACCAGCTGTTCGCCGAGGCGATCCAGGATTTCCTGGGCCTCGACGATGAAATCGGCAGCAATATCGTCTGGAACAGCACTCATGGTTACAGCCCCAATCCGGACAGCAGGTCATCGGCGTCGTCCTGCGACACCGCGTGACGGTCCAGGCCCTTGACTGCAGGACCGGCAAGACCGCCGTCGTCTTTCTTCGGCTCTGGATTCTTCGGCGGCAGGCCGAGCGCACCGAAACCCTCGTGCACGCGCCGGACGATGCCGGCTACGCGACGGATGATCTGCCCGCTCAGGTCCTGGTAGCTCTGCGCCAGTGACAGCTCGGTCAGGTTGTGGCGCATCTTGTCCATCAGCGCGCCCTGGTCCTGATTGAGCCCACCGTCGCGTAGCTGGTTGGCCAGCTCGCGGCATTCCTCGACCAGATCCAGCGTGCGATGGCTGGCCTTCTCGGTCATCTCCACCACGTGGTCCAGGCGCGAACACGCATCGTCCAGCTCGCCGGCTTCCTCGGGCACGGTGGGCAGCTCGCCCAGCGCCTGGCCGAGTTCGCGCGCAAGCCGGCTCAGGCCCTGCATCATCGGGCGCGTGCGCAGGGCGGCGAGGTGGTCGACCTCGCGCTTCCACGCAGCTTCGTCACCGCTTTCCAGTGCATCGAGCGCGCCCTGCAGGCGGTCGATCAACGCAGCGCGTTCGGCATTGGTGTCCACTGTGGCGTTCATCAGGCGGTCGCCGCCAGACGTTCGAACACCTTGCCCAGCTTCTCTTCCAGCGTCTGCGCGGTGAACGGCTTGATGATGTAGCCGTTCACACCGCACTGGGCCGCTTCGATGATCTGCTCGCGCTTGGCTTCGGCGGTCACCATCATCACCGGCAGGTGCTTGAGCTTGGCGTCGGCGCGGATGTTGCGCAGCAGGTCGATGCCGGTCATGCCGGGCATGTTCCAGTCGGTGACCACGAAATCGAACGGGCCGGCCCGCAACGCTGCCAATGCGCTGTTGCCGTCTTCGGCCTCTGCGGTATTGGTGAAGCCCAGATCGCCCAACAGATTCTTGACGATGCGCCGCATCGTCGAGAAGTCGTCCACGATCAAAATCCGCATGTTCTTGTTCACATCAAGCTCCTAACACTAAAAAATACGCGAAAAAATCATTCGTCGATTTCGACACCGGCATCGGCCAGTTCGAAGACCTTGAGGCGGCCGCGCAGACGCACCACCGCCTGGCCATGGATCTGGCACACGCGCGATTCGCTGACACCGAGCACGGCGCCGATTTCTTTCAGGTTCAATTCCTGTTCGTAATACAGCGACAGCACCAGCTGCTCGCGCTCGGGCAACTGGCCGATGGCCTTGCCCAGCTCGCGGCCGAACTCGCCGCGCTCCATCATCTGCTGCGGATTGGGGCCACCCTTGGCGGTGGTGTCCAGCTCGCCGTGATCCTCGATCCGCGACTCCAGGCTCAGCACCTGGCCGCGGGCGGCATCTTCCATCAGACGCAGGTAGTCCGGCAGCGGCATCTCCATCGCGGCGGCCACTTCGGTGGCGGCGGCGGCGCGGCCGGTGTGCTGCTCGATCTTGCGCACGGCCGCGGCGGCATCGCGTGCACGGCGGTGCACCGAGCGCGGCACCCAGTCGCCACGGCGGATCTCGTCGATCATCGAGCCGCGGATGCGGATCGAGGCATAGGTCTCGAACGAGGCGCCCTGCTCGGAATCGTAGCTGCGCGAGGCTTCGATCAGGCCGATCATGCCGGCCTGGATCAGGTCGTCCACTTCCACGCTCGCCGGCAGGCGCGCGGCCAGATGGTGGGCGATGCGGCGCACCAGGTCGGCGTGCTGGGTGACGATGTCGTTGGCGTTGTTGCGCTGCACGGCACGGTACTGCGCGGTGGCCGTGGTTGCGGTAGCGGTGCTCATGCGGCCACTCCCCGTTGGATGATGCGTTCGACGAAGAATTCGACGTTGCCGCGGGACACGGTGGGGGCCTGCCAGCGCGAGGTACGGCGAGCGATTTCTGCAATGGCCTGCGCCGACGGACTGGCGGGGTAGGCCTTGATGACCGGTTGCTGGCGCTGTACCGACAGGCGCAACCAGTCGTCCTGCGGCACGTGGCCGAGGTAGTTCAGCGACACGTCGCCGAGGAATTTTTCGCAGACCCGCGACAGCTTGTCGTACAGCAGGCGGCCTTCGTTGGGGTCGCGCACCATGTTGGCGATGATCTGCAGGCGGTCCACGCCGCGTTCGCGCGAGAGCACCTTGATCAGCGCGTAGGCGTCGGTGATCGAGGCCGGCTCGTCGCAGACCACCACCACGGTGTCCTGGGCGGCCTGGCAGAAGGTCAGCACGCTGTCGGTGATGCCGGCGGCGGTGTCGATGACCATCACGTCCAGGTCGCGTTCCAGTTCGGAGAACACGTTGACCAGGCCGATGTGCTGGGCCGGGGCCAGTTCGGCCATGTGGCGGCGACCGGAGGCGGCCGGGACCACCAGCACGCCGCCGGGGCCTTCGATGATCACCTCGTCCAGCGTGCAGCGGCCGGCGATCAGGTCGGCCAGGGTGTACTTGGGCGACAGGCCCAGCACCACGTCCAGGTTGGCCAGGCCCAGGTCGGCGTCCAGCAGCAGGGTGCGCTTGCCCATGTCGGCCAGCGCCACGGCCAGGTTGGCGGAGATGTTGGTTTTGCCCACGCCGCCCTTGCCACCGGTCACGGCAATGGTGCGCACCGGGCCCAAAGGCTCGGGACGGGTCGCCGCCAGGGGGAAGGCGTTGGTCAGCTTGGCGTATTCACGCGACTGCATGGTTGTGCTCCGGAGTACAGGGCTTATCGGCAGCGCGCCGCAAATCTTCAAGGCGAAGAACGAGACTGGCGGCATTGGCGCGGTGCAGGTCGTCGGGGACCCGCTGTCCGTCAGTCACCCAGGTGATGGGCATTTGGTGATCGACGACGACCGACAGCGCACTACCGAAGCGGCCGGTCTCGTCAAGTTTGGTCAGTACCACGCCCTGGGGCTTGGCGTGGGCGAAGCGGCGCACGACCTCGTCGAGGTCGGAAAAGTGCGCGTTGGCAGGTAGCACCAGCAGCGAGGTGACCTGGTGCGCGGCGCGCAGCCAGTTCAGCTGCGCGGCCAGGGCGCGGTCGCGCTGGCCCATGCCGGCGGTGTCGATCAGCACCAGCTTGTAGTCGCGCAGGCGCTCGAGCAGTTCCAGCAGGCTCTCGGCGCTGTCGGCCTCGTGCACGGCGATGCCGAGCTGACGGCCGTAGCTGTGCAGCTGCTCGCGGCCGCCGACGCGCTGGGTGTCGGTGGTGACCAGGGCCACGTCGCGCGGGGCGTGCTGGGCGGCGAAGCGCTGCGCCAGCTTGGCGATGGTGGTGGTCTTGCCGGCACCGGTCGGGCCGACCAGGGCGATCACGCCGCCGCGTTCCAGCGGGTCGACCGGGGCCACCGGCAGGCGCTTGGACAGCAGGCCCAGCATCAGCCCGCGGCCGCGGTGCAATTCGGTATCGGCCGGGATCTGCAGCGCCACATCGCGGATCAGGCCGGCGTCGAAGCCATAGTCGTCCATCAGCTCCAGGGCCTGCGCACGCACCGGTGAGCCGCGCAGGCGCTCGTCGGTGAGGCGGTTCATTTCGCGCTCGATCATCTGCCGCATCAGCGCCAGCTCGCCGCGCAACTGCTTGAGTTCTTCGTCGTTCTGCGGCGCCGGGACGGCGGCGGCCGGCACCGCGGCCAGCGCCGGCGGGGCGGCCACCAGCGGCGGCAACGCGGCCGGCGGCAGGATCTGCGGCAGCGCGTCCAGGTCGAAGTCGGCGTCGTCGGCCAGCGCGTCTTCGTCCTGGTCGTAGCCGGCCTGCACAGGGGCCGCGGCGGCGGCCATGATCGGGGTCGGCGCCTGCACCGGGGCGGCCTGCACGGCGGCGCGCTGCACCGGGGCGGTGGTCAGGAAGTCGGCGAACAGTTGTTCCGGCACCGCCGACAACGCGTGTTCCTGGCGCGGTGCGGCGGACACCGCAACGGCGCGGGCCAGGGCCTGGGCGGCGGGCGAGGGGACGGCGGCGGTACGGACCGGTGCGGCGACCGGGGCCTGACGCGGCACGTTCACCGGCTGGCGCAGCGCCATCGCGGCGATCATGTCTTCGGCGGCGCTGGCAACGCGCTGGCGCTGGCTCGTACCGGCATCGGCGGCCGGCGTGAGCGGTGCGTGGACCGGCGCGGTGGCGGCTTGCGGGGCCGGGGCCTGCTGGGCAGGTGCCGACGGGATCGGCGCGGCGGCAACCGCCGGCGTCTCGGAGCGCGCGGTTTCCAGGGCGCGCTGCACGAGTTCTTCGTCGTAGTTGCTGGCAGCGACGATCTCGATGCCTTCGGCGGTACGGCGATTGGACAGGATCACGGCGTCCGGGCCGTGTTCTTCACGCACCATGCGGAATGCGGTGCGCATGTCCGGGGCAACGAAGCGTTTGATTTTCATGCCAAGTGCCTCCAGGAACGGGACCCGCCGGACGCCGGACGGGTGCGCGATGAATGTGGGTGCGTTGCCAGCGTCATGAGGTGCCTGTCCCGTTCGGTTGTTCCAAGTGCTGCTCTCGCCCCGCAGCGGTGACGCTGGCTGCGGTCTCGCCAGAGCTAATGCACGCGGCGTGCCAAAACGCGGCGCCAGGGTTCCGGCGCGGGACCCTGGCCGGTCGGGGCGGGGCGGCGGCTGTGCGCCTGGTCCGGGTTGGGAGGTTCAAGTCAATGGATTGATTGACTTTTTTCCAGGCCGGCACGGCGTTGGCATTGCCCGTGCGGGCGGATGCGCTGGCGGTGCGGGCGCCGGACTGCAGTACCCGGAACGCCTCGAAACGGCCGGCGGCGTGCAATCGATTGGATGGCCGGACCGGTGGCGGCTTTCCGACGCCGGGTGTGGCGGTCGGTCTGAACGCGTTGCCGGTCGGCGTGGTGGAGGCACAACGGCCTGACGATTTCGTAGGAGCGCACCCGGGCGCGACGGGGCTGTCCTGGCAACGCCGGTCGCGCCCAGGTGCGCTCCTACAGGGGTGTTCTGGTTTGCGGCGTGCCGTCGGATACCCGCCGCGTCGTAGGAGCGCACCTGGGCGCGACGGGGCTGTCCCGGTAAGGCCCGTCGCGCCCAGGTGCGCTCCTACAGGGGCGTTCTGGTTTGCGGCGTGCCGTCGGATACCCGGCACGTCGTAGGAGCGCACCCGGGCGCGATGGGGCTGTCCTGGGAAAGCCCGTCGCGCCCGGGTGCGCTCCTACGCCTCAGCTGATCGTGCCGACCAGCTTCAGGCGCTTGTCTTCGGGCACTTCGCTGTAGGCCAGCACCGACAGGCTTGGCACGCTGTGGCGGACCAGGCGGGCCAGCGCGGCGCGGACCTGGCCGGGCACCAGCACCACCGCCGGTTCGTTGCGGGCTTCCTGCTTGCCGACGCAGTCGGCCAGGCTCTGGTGCAGGCGCTCGGCCAGGCCGGGTTCCAGCGCCACGCCGTTGCCGTGGGTGGATTCCTGCAGCACGCGCTCCAGCTGCGGGGCCAGCGTGTAGACCGGCAGCTCGGCCGACATGCCGGCGATCTCCTGCACGATGAAGCGGCCCAGCGAGGTGCGCACCGCGGCGGTGAGCGTGGTCGGGTCCTGGCTGTGCGGGGCGTGCTCGACCAGCGCTTCGACGATCTTGCGCAGCTGGCGCACCGGGATGCGCTCGATCAGCAGGTTCTGCAGCACGCGCACCACCACCGACAGCGGCAGCGCCTTCGGCGTGAGGTCCTCGACCATCTTCGGCGCGGTCTTGGCCAGGGTCGCCAGCAACTGCTGCACTTCCTCGTGGCCGAGCAGTTCCGGGGCGTGTTCGCGGATCAGGTGCGACAGATGGGTGGCGACCACGGTGGCCGGGTCGACCACGGTGTAGCCCATCGATTCGGCATAGGCGCGTTGATGCGGCTGGATCCAGGTGGCATCCAGGCCGAACGCCGGGTCCTTGCCGGGAATGCCGTCGAGCTGGCCGAGCGCACCGCCCGGGTCCAGCGCCAGTTCGCGGTCGGGATAGATTTCCGCGGTGGCCACCGGCACGCCGTGCACCAGCAGCCGATACGCGTTGGCCGACAGCTCCAGGTTGTCGCGGATATGCACCGGCGGCACCAGGAAGCCGATGTCCTGGGTGAGCTTGCGGCGCACGCCCTTGATGCGCGCCATCAGTTCGCCGCCCTGGTTCTTGTCCACCAGCGGAATCAGCCGGTAGCCCACTTCCAGGCCCAGCGGGTCGATCGGGCGCAGCTCGTCCCAGCTCAGCTCGGAGCTGGCCTGGGCGGCGGTGGCCGCCGCGGCGGCCTTGGGGTCGGTGGCCGGGTCGCCGGTCGGCGGGATCACCAGGCTGCGCTTGTACATTTTCCAGGCGATCACGCCCAGGATCAGGCCCAGCGTCAAAAACGCGACGTTGGGCATGCCGGGCACCAAGCCGACCAGGCCCAGGATGGCTGCGGCCACCGCGAGGGCGCGGTGCTGGCCGAACACCTGGCTGATCATGGCGCCGCGCATGTCCTGCGCGCGCGAGGCGCGGGTCACCAGCAGGGCCACCGAGGACGACACCAGCAGGGCCGGCAGCTGTGCCACCAGGCCGTCGCCGATCGACAGCAGGGTGTAGGTGGAGGCGGCATCCACAAAGCTCATGCCGTGCTGGAACATGCCCACCGCCATGCCGCCGACCAGGTTGATGAACAGGATCAGGATGGCGGCGATGGCGTCGCCGCGGATGAACTTGTTGGCACCGTCCATCGCACCGTAGAAGTCGGCTTCCTCGCGGACTTCCTCGCGGCGGGCCTTGGCTTCCTCGCGCGTCAGCAAACCGGCGTTGAGGTCGGCGTCGATGGCCATCTGCTTGCCGGGCATGGCGTCCAGGATGAAGCGGGCGGTCACTTCCGACACGCGCCCGGCACCCTTGGTGATGACCACGAAGTTGATGATGGTCAGGATCGCGAACACCACGATGCCCACGGCGTAGTTGCCGCCGATGACGAACTGGCCGAACGCCTCGATCACCTTGCCGGCCGCGGCATGGCCGTCCTGGCCGTTGATCAGGATCACGCGGCTGGAGGCCACATTCAGCGCCAGCCGCAGCATCGTGGTCATCAACAACACGATCGGGAAAATGGTGAATTCCAGCGGGCGCTGCACGTACACCACCGCCAGCAGCACCATCAGCGAGATGGCGATGTTGAAGGTGAACAGGGCATCCAGCACCGGTGCGGCCAGCGGCACCATCAGCATGGCCAGCATGGCCATCAGGGCCAGTGGCGCGCCCAGGCCGTTGCGCAGCAACTCCATGATGCGCCGGGCGTTCATCGGGGCGGGTTGGGCGCTCATGCGCTGGCTCCCTTGCCGAACTCATCCACGTCCAGCGACGGCAATTCCGGCATCGGGCCGCCGTTCCAGCCACGCAGCTGGTAGACGTAGGACAGCACCTGGGCCACGACCGAATAGAGTCTCACGGGAATTTCCTTGCCAATTTGCGCTTCTCTATACAAGGCGCGTGCCAAAGGCGGGGCGGTGACGATCGCCACCCGGTGCTGTTCGCAGGCTTCGCGGATGCGGAAGGCCATTTCGTCCACGCCCTTGGCCACCACGATCG
Source organism: Xanthomonas sp. BRIP62409 (assembly GCF_003992965.1). Taxonomy (NCBI): domain Bacteria; kingdom Pseudomonadati; phylum Pseudomonadota; class Gammaproteobacteria; order Lysobacterales; family Lysobacteraceae; genus Xanthomonas; species Xanthomonas sp. BRIP62409. Next base: position 255,793 of record NZ_QEZJ01000014.1, read on the forward strand.
GGGCGCGCATCTTGCCGCCTTCGTACTTGAGCGCCACCGCATAGTGGGTCGGATTCATCAGCACCACGTCGGCCTTGGGCACCGCTTCCATCATCTGGCGCTGCGACATCTGCATCTGCATCTGGCGGATGCGGCCCTTGACCTCCGGGCTGCCCTCGCTTTCCTTCATCTCGCGCTTGATCTCTTCGCGGGTCATCTTGAGCTTCCGCAGCCAGTTCCACTTCTGGTACGGCGCGTCGATGGCGGCCAGCAGAACCAGCGCGCCTGCGGTGTAGAACAGCAGGCTCTTGGTGAAGTCCAGGCCGTTGCCCACGGCCTGTTCCAGCGGCTGGTTCACCAGCGAGCGCAGGCCGTGCAGGCCCTTGGAGATGCACAGGCTGGCGGCCAGGCCGACGAACAGCAGCCGCAGCACCGACTTGACCAGCTCGGCCAGGCTGTTGCTGCCCCACATGCGCTTGATCCCGTTGGCCGGGTTGAGCTTGGTGAGGTCGGGCATGATCGCCTTGCCGGAAAACCGCAGCCCGCTCATCAGCAACGGGCCGGCCAGGCCGGCGGCCAGGCAGATGCCGATCAGCGGCAGCATCACCCACAGCAGTTGCAGCAGCAGGTCGCCGAAATGGCCGAAAAGCGCCATCGGGTTTTCACGCATCTTCGGGTCCGGGCTGAGCGCGGTCTTCATCCACACGCTGGCGCCATCGCCGATGCCGCGGGCCAGGGCCATCAGCGCGAACACGCCGGCGCCGAACACCGCAGCGGTGGACAACTCGCGCGATTGCGGGATGTTGCCCTGCTCGCGGGCTTCGCGCAGGCGTTTTTCGGTGGGAAGCTCTGTGCGTTCGCCGCCGTCTTCGGACTCGGACATGGAGATGCCGGTGGGGGATCAGCCTGGTCTCATGCAAGCTGCGTTCCACTTGGGGCCGGGAATCGGGAATCGGGAATCGGGAATCGGGATTGGGGAATCGGAGAGCGGTGATCGCGTGGAGCCGGATTGTGGCGGCTGCGTTGTGAGCGGGCAGGGCGCACCAGGGCCCGGGAAGTGCTCCACCACGTCTGGACTGATGGCGGCTCGCTGGCGCGCCGGAGTTGCTCGCCAGCGGGCGCCGGGGGCGGTCGTTTGACGCGGCTTGTGCCTCAGCTGGTCCGTCGGCGTATGCCGTCGCGTTGGGCGACCACCACCGCGATGAAGTGCTCGGCGTCCATTGGCCGGCCCAGCAGATAGCCCTGCAGCTGGTCGCAGCCCAGCCGTTCCAGGGTGTTGCGCTGGGCGGCGGTCTCCACGCCCTCGGCCACCACCTGCAGGCGCATGGTGTGCGCCAGCGCCACCACCGCGGCGACGATGGCGATGTCTTCCGGGCCGTTGTCCAGGGCCTGCACGAAGCTGCGGTCGATCTTGAGTTCGTGCGCGGGCAGCTTGCGCAGGTACATCAGGTTGGAATAGCCGGTGCCGAAGTCGTCGATGGCGATGCGCACGCCCAGCGTGTTGAGCTGGCCGAGCGTGCGCAGGCAGGCTTCGGCATCGCGCATGGCCATGCTCTCGGTGATTTCCAGGGTGAGCTGGGCCGGTGGGATCGCGTAGTCGGCCAGGGTGGTGGCCACCTCGTCCAGCAGGCTGGGCGAGGCCAGTTGCGTGGCCGACAGGTTGACCGCCACACGCCAGTGCCCATGTCCGGCCTCGCGCCAGTCACGCATCTGCCGGCAGGCCTGCTGCAGGACCCAGCTGCCGAGCGGGCCGATCATGCCGCTGCGCTCGGCCAGCGGGATGAAGCTGTCCGGCGGCACCAGGCCGCGCTCGGGGTGCTGCCAGCGGATCAGCGCCTCGGCACCGATCGGGCGGCCGTCGTCGGCGCAGTACTTGGGCTGGTAATGCAGCACGAATTGGCCCAGTTCCAGCGCACGCGGCAGATCCTGCAGCAGCTGCAGGCGTTCGCGGGTGGTACCGGTCATCGAGCGCTCGAAAAAGCTGTAACGGTTGCGCCCGGCCTGCTTGGCGTGACGCATCGCCGCATCGGCATGGGTCATCAACTGGTGCTCGCTGCCGGCATCCTCCGGATACAGCGCAATGCCGACGCTGCTGCTGAGGCGCAATTCCTGGTTGGCGACCAGGAACGGCACCGCCAGTGCCTGCAGCAGATGCGCGGCGATCGCGGCGGCATCCTCGGGGTCGGCGATGGCCGATACCAGCACGAACTCGTCGGCACCCAGCCGCGCCAGGCTGCCATGGGCGCGCCGGTGCGCACGCATGCGCTCGGCCACCGCCACCAGCAACTGGTCGCCGAACGGGTGGCCGTAGCCATCGTTGATCGCCTTGAATCCATCCAGGTTGATCAGCATCACCGCAAAGCGTTGCCCGTCGCGTTGGGCGCGGTCGATGCCCTGCAGCACGTGCTCGTGCAGCAGCACGCGGTTGGGCAGGCGGGTGAGCGGGTCGTACAGGGCCGCCTGCACCAGCTCGGCATTGGCCTGTGCCAACGACGCGGAGAGCACGTCGGTGCGCTGCTGGAACCGCCGCGACAGTACCGAGATCACCAACGCCAGCGCCAGCAGCGCCAGCGTGACCAGCACCACCACGGCCGCCAGCCAGGGCAGCGGCAGGTGCGCACCGGCCGCCGCACCGCAGAGGCTGCCGGGCGCGAACCGCGCGGCCGCCATGCCGGTGTAATGCATGCCCACGATCGCCACGCCCATGATCATCGCCGCGATCAGCCGCAGGCTGTAGCGGCGGCCGCCGTGGCGCAGCCGGAAGGCGATCCACAACGCCGCCGCCGAGGCGCCGATGGCGATGAGGATGGACAGCCCGAACAGCAGCGGGTCGTAGCTGATGGCCGGGGACATGCGCAGCGCGCCCATGCCGATGTAGTGCATCAACGCAATGCCCAGCCCCATCAGCACCGCACCCAGGCCCAGCCGCGGCCACGGCAGGTTCGCACGCGAGGTCAACCACAGCGCCAGGGCCGCGGCCAGAATCGCCGCCAGCATCGACCAGGTGGTCAGCGCCAGGTCGTAGCCCAGCGGAATCGGCAGGCGAAACGCCAGCATGCCGACGAAGTGCATCGACCAGATGCCGATGCCCATCGCCACCGCGCCGCCCATCAGCCAGGCCACGGCATCGCTGCCACGACTGGCCGTCACACGTGCGGCCAGATGCAGCGCGGTATAGGAGGCCAGCACGGCCACCACCAGCGACAGCATCACCATGCCAGGGTTGTAGGTTCCGACCACCCATCCACTTCCAGCGCCGAAGGACGCGCTTGCTCAAGCACGTAGCGACCCCGGGCGCCAGTTCTTGAGCGCCTGCGGGCAGCCAGCGGCGATCCAACGCGCATGCGCTGATCGGCCTGGCGCAGGCGGCAGGCGATGCGGTGATGTGGCGCGTCAGCGGTGCCGTTTCAGCGCGCAGGGTGACGGCATCGATGATGCTGCCGCGCTTGTGAGCGGCAGGCGTGTCGCAGCCACTGCGCGCGCGGGGCCATGTGTCGGATGCAAGCTCCGTGCGTCGCTGTCGAGCCGGGCGATGCCCGAGCGGCGGCGCGCATGCTCATGCCACCGACGATTCGGGCTCTTCCGGTTCGATGCGATTGCGGCCATGCCGCTTGGCGCGGTACAGCGCTTCGTCGGCACGCGCCAGCACCGTGGCGGCGTTGTCGCCGCTCCGGAACCAGGCCACGCCCACCGAACAGGTCACCTGCAGCGGCCGGGTGGTGCCGACCTCGTACGGTGCCAGGCTGAGCTTTTCGTGGATGGCGCGCAGCCGGTGCTGGCTGTGCCGCGACATGCCCGGCAGCAACAACAGCAGTTCCTCGCCGCCATAACGGCCCACCTTGTCCGAGTCACGCAGGCAGCCGCTCAGGCGCGCACCCACCTTGGCCAGCACCGCATCACCGACCAAGTGCCCGTGCTGGTCGTTGACCAGCTTGAAATGGTCCAGATCGATCAGCACCACCGCCAGCGGATGGCCGCCGTGCGCGCAGGCCTGCAGTTCTTCGGCCATGGCGTCGAGCACGCCGGAGCGGTTGAGCAGGCCGGTCAGGGCATCGTGGCTGGCCTTCAGGGCCAGCGCTGCGCGCGCGCTTTCCAGGTCGCGTTTTTCGTGTTCCAGCTGGTAGGTGCGCTCGGCCACCAGTTCGGCGAGCATGCGCTCGCGTGCAACCAGATGGCGATGCCGCCAGCGCCACAGGCCGGCCAGCAATGCGCTGCCGATCAGCACATACAACGCGATCGCCGGCGGACTGCGCCACCACAGCGGCGCCACCGCAAACGCCAGCTCGGCGATCGGCGAGGCCGTGCGGCGGTAGCGGTCCAGGACCTGCACCTGCAGGCGGAAATGCCCGGAGGGCAGCGGCGGTTGGTCGATCGACAGGTCCTCGCTCTGGATCCATGCGTCGTGCAGGCCGCGCAGGCGGTAACGCACCGTCAGGCGGCTCGGGTCGTCGTACACCTCCATCGTGGACAGCTCGATATGCAGCGGCTTGTCGCTCCAGCCCAGCAACTGGCCTTGCTGCACCGGTACGCCGCCGCGGCTGACGCTGTCGATGCGCACGCTGGGCTGGCGCGCATCGAACAGCTGCGCCGGATCCAGCAGATGACTCACGCCGCGCGAGGTGCCGATCCAGACCGATCCATCCGGATCCTCGGCGAAGGCCGCTTCGGAGATGTCGTCCCACAGCAGGCCCTGCGACTGCGACAGATGCGCCCAACGCTCCCCGTCGTAGACCTCCACCCCGCGCGCGTGGCCCACCCAGACCCGGCCGATGCTGTCGCCACGCATCAGGTAGACGCCGACCTCGCGCAGCGCTTCGTCGCTGATCGCCTGCAGGTCCAGCCGGTCGCCCAGCAGCATGCCGTGCCAGAGACCGGGCCGATAGAACGCCAGCCACACCTCGCCGCCATCGCTGATGTGGAACTTGCTGATCCACGGGTCGGACGTGCCGCCATTGACCAGCACCTCGACCCTGGACCAGCGCGCGCCCTGCAGGCGGAACAGGCCGTTGGCGGTGGACACCCACAGCGTGCCGTTGGCGGTCTGCTGGATGTCGGTATAGGCGATCGTGGGCATGTCGGCGACCGCTTCCATCGTGCCGCCTTCCAGCGGGCGCCGGATCACGAACAGCCCGCCCGCGCTGAGCATCCACATCCGCCCCTGCCGGTCGATCAGCAGGCGGCGCGCGGTACGCGGAAGCTTGGCGACCTGGGTACTGTGGCCATCGGGCCAGGTGCGGCGCAGGAAACCGGCCGAATTAAGAGTCCACAGGCTGCCGTCGGCACTGCGTTGCATGCCAATGATCTGGATCCCGGAGGCCGGCAAGGCCGGAACGAACCGCCCCCCGGGATCGGCCTGGCGGCCGGCACCGTGTTCGTTGCCGACCAGCAGCGCCCCCTGCGCGTCGCGGGCGATCGACCAGGTGGGGGCGGCCGGCATGCCTTGTGAGGCGTCCCAGTTCTCGATCCATTCGTAGCCGGCCCAGCGCACCAGGCCTTCGCCATCGACGGTCATCCAGACATCGCCATCGCGGTCCACCAGGATCGCATCGCTACTGCCGGGCGGCAGCCCGTTGCCGGCACCGAAGCTGCGCCAGCGGCCGTTTTCCCAGCGCGCCAGACCATCGTTGCGGCGGACCAGCACGCGCCCTTCGCGGTCCAGCACCAACGGCGCCTGTCGCCCGATGGTGCTGCCATCGAGCAATGGCAGCGGCCGCACACTGAATCTGCTTGCGCCCGGCGCGCGATACAGCAGGTTGCCGGTGCCACGCACCCACAGTGCGCCGTCATGGTCGCGCAACACGCTGTACCAGCGATCTTCCGGCACGCCCTGGTCCGGCCCGTAGACCTGCACCTTGCGCTGCGCATCGATGGCGCACAGCCGCCTGGCGCAGCCGGCCCACAAGGTGTCGCCTTCCACCGACAGGCTTAGCACCTTGGCCAGTTCGGGCACGCGTACCCGGGTGGCGGTGTCCAGCAACGGTTCGCTATGCCAGCGGCCATTGCCGCGTGCGCTCAACCGCTCCAGCGTGCCGCCATTGGCCAGCACCGTGCCCCAGGAGGGACTGGCCAGCAGCATGTCTTCCTGCAGATGTTCGGCCTCATCGGGGGCCAGCTTGCGAAAGCCGTGCTCGTCGCCGACAAACAGCGCCTGGAAGCCGGCCACCCACAGCCGCCCGTCGGCGGCTTCGCTCATCGAGGCAATCGGTTCGTTGCGCAGGCCATCCAGCTCGACCTGCTGGAAGCTGCGCCCGTTGTAGCGATACAGGCCGCTTTCGGTGCACACCCACAACAGCGTGGTGCGGGTCTGCAGCAGGCAGGTGCCGGCAAGCCCGAGCAGGCCCTGGTCGTGGGCATAGCGACGAATGCTCGCGCTCTGCGCGGCAGCCAGATCGGCCAGCAACAGCAATCCCAGCAGCAGCACCGCCAGCAACGGTGCACACCGGTGTGACGACCTGCATTGGCGGTACTCAGACCCCACGGGCGTTGCACTCTCCCACGCGTCGGCCTGCGTGCTCCGCGCCCTTCGCGCGGGTGTCTCACGCTTGCCATGGGCGGCCCCCATCGTAGGCCGCAGTAAACCGACTAGCGGCTGTTCACGTGTGTTTCTTTAATGCGTGAGCAGGCATGGTGGCGTGATTGCGCAGCGGGCACCGCCATACCAGTGGCCTGTTGTTCCCGAGCCGCGCACTGTCGCTGCAGGCGCGATCACGCAGATTGCTTGATGCCGGTTGCGCAACGGCTGCGTGCTGCCCGCGTCCAGGCCTCCATTCGGCAGCAGACATGGCGTTGTCGGCGATGCGTCGGTAAGGCGCGCTGCGTGCCCCGGCCGGTTTGCAGATCCCGGCATTCGCACTGCTTTTCAGCCGGCGAGGCAATGCAGGTTCAGCCGTTGGCCGCCGCGTGGTAGGTCACCTGGTCGTAATCGATGCGGTTGCGTCCACTGCGCTTGGCGCGATAGAGCGCGGCGTCGGCCCGGGCCAGCAGTTGTTCCAGGGTTTCGCCCGGCTGGAACCAGGCCACGCCCACCGAACAGGTCACCGGCAAGCCGCCGCCATCGATGGGGTAGTCGCCGCAGATGCCGCGATGCAGCGCCTGCAGGCGATGGCTGGCCTCGGCACTGAGCCCCGGCAGCAGCGCCAGCAATTCCTCGCCGCCGTAGCGGCCGATGCGGTCGTCGCCGCGCACCAGCGTATCCAGGCGCCGGCCGACCTCGGCCAGCACCGCATCCCCGGCCAGATGGCCATGCAGGTCGTTGACCAGCTTGAAGTGGTCCAGGTCGATCAGCGCCACCGCCAGCGGCTGCGCGCTGGTATCGGCATGGGCCAGCATGCCGCGCAGCGCGTGCAGGATGCCGGCGCGGTTGAGCAGCCCGGTCAATTCGTCGTGGGTGGCCTTGAGTGCGAGTTCGGCGCGCGCCGCTTCCAGCTCGCGCTTGTCTTGCTCCAGCTCGGCGGTGCGCTCGGCCACCAACTGCTCCAGCTCGCGTTTGCGTCGCAGCAGCTTGCGCGTGCGCCAGCGCAGCAACGCAATCACCGCCGCAATGCCCAGCAGCACGTAGCCGGCCATTGCCGGTGCGCCGCGCCACCACGGTGGGCGCAGCACGAAAGGCAGCCGCGCCACCGGGCTGGCGCTGCGCTGGTAGGCGTCCAGCGCCTGTACTTCCAGCGTGTAGGTGCCGGGTGGCAACAGGGGATAGGTGAGGTGGCTCAGCGAGGTCGTGGTCCAGCGCGCCTGGTGGCCCTCCACCCGGTAGCGGAAGCCGATGCGGTCCGGGCCGCCTTCGGCGCCGGGTGCGCTGATGTCCACATCCAGCGGCACCTGCGACCAATCGACCTGTGTCCCCGCAGTGATCGCCTGGTTGCCACGCCGCACGCGCAGGATGTCCGCGCGCAATGGCGGTGCGGCGAACACGCGCAACGGATCGATCAGATGGGTGGCGCCGCGACTGCTGCCGAGCCAGATGCTGCCATCCACGTCCTCGAAGAATGCATTGGCCGACATGTCGTCCCACAACAGGCCCTCGGTGCGCGTGGCCCGCGACCAGTGGCCGTTTTCCAGCATGTCCAGGCCCTGGCTGCTGCCCAGCCACAGCCGGCCCTTGCGGTCGTGGCGCAGGATGAACGGCATCACCCGCGCCACCAGCGGGTCGTCGACCGCGCGCAGCGCCAGCACGCCATCGGCCTGCAGGCGGCCATGCCACAGCCCGGTATCGCGCAGCGAGATCCACAGCTCGCCATCGGGGGCAAAATCGATCAGGAAGAAATCCTGGCTGGGCAGCGCGCCACGCACCTGCACGCGTTGCCAGGTGCCGTCCGCCCGCCGGTTGTACAGCCCCTCGCGGGTACTGGCCCAGAGCCGGCCCCGGGGATCGAGATCGACATCGCCTATGAACGCGGCCGGCACGCCCGCATCGCGGGTGGCCTGATACGGCGCGCCCGGCGGCATGTGATACAGGCCGCGCGGCGTGGTGATCCACAAGGTGCCGGTGGCGTCGAACAGCAGCTTGTTGATCGGCAGGCCCAGCTGCAGCACGTCGACGGTCCTGCCGCTGTGCGGATCGCGCCGCGCCAGTGCGCCGGATGAGCGCGCCACCCAGGCCGCGCCGTCTGCCGGCGAGAGCGCCATGGAGATCGACTGCAGCAGCGGCTGCCCGTCGTCCAGCGTCCAGGGTTGCATGCGCCCGCTGCGCGGATCCAGCACGTTGGAGCCGGCGTCGCCGCCGACCAGCAGTTCCCCGCTGGGCAGGCGCTGGATCATCCAGGTCGGCGCTTCCGCCAGCCCCTGGTGCTCGTCCCAGTGCTCGATGTTGCCGTAGCCCAGCCAGCGCTGTACGCCCAGGCCGCGGGTGCCGATCCACAGCTGGCCGGTGCTTTGCATCATCAGCGGGCCGACCATCGGGCTGATCGGCAGCCCCTGGTCATGGCCGAAATAGCGCCAGTGATCGCCTTCCCAGCGCACCAGGCCGCGATCGGACCGCGTCAGCAGGCGGCCCTGTGCATCTTCGGACAGGGTGGTGGCCGCCGAGAGCGTGTCGAAGCTGGTGCCTGCCGGTGCCGCATGACTGCGGAATACGCGCTCGCCCGGCGCACGCGCCAGCACCAGGCCACCGCCACGCAGCCACACGGTGCCCTGGTGGTCGCGGAAGATCGCCCGCCACTGCCGCTCCGGCACACCGTCGGCTTGCCCGAGCAGCTCGCTGCGCCCGTTCGCGTCGATCCGGCAGACGTGCTGTCCGCAGCTGGTCCATAGCGCCGTGCCATCGGCCAGCAGTGCCTTGCCGGCGGGCAGGGAGGTGCCATCGGCCAGCTGCAACGGCAGTGGACGCACCGACCAGCCGCCCGCGTGCTCCGGCGACAGGCGCAGCAAGGCGTTCTCGCTGACCACCACCATGCCGTCGGCGTAGGCGGCCAGCACGTTGCCGCTGTCGGCGCGGATCGGTTTGCCGTCATGCAGGAGTTGCACGAATGCGCCGCCGTCGCGGACGAACACGCCGTTGGCACTGGCCACCCAGAGCCGTCCTGCCGCATCCAGCGCCAATGCGCGGATGTAGCGTGCATCCAGGCCGCTTTCCTGGCCCACCGGTATGAAGCTCTCGCGCTCGAAGCGGTGCAGGGCCAGCTCGGTGCCCACCCAGACCACGCCCTGGCGGTCTTCGAGCAGGCTGTTGACGGTCATGCCCTGCAGGCCATCGGCCTGGGCGTAGTCGCGGAAGCTGTAGGTCTGTGCCTGGGCGTGCCCGCACACCACGATCCCCAGCATCCAGACGCAGGCCCGGGCCCACCAGTGGCCGCCTCGTGACGCAATCGGAGCGAACAGCGCAGACACGTTGGGCATCGGTTCCCGCGGGCGTTGGCGTGGGTGAGTGATGGCGACTGGCGGTGTCAATCGTCCTGTGGCGTTGACGGCTGGCCAGGGCGAAACTTGAGGCAGTTCACAGTTACGGATGTGCCCGCTAGGCGGTCAATTCCCTGGCGGCGTCGAAGGCGGTATCGAACATGCGCTGCACGGGCGGGGCGAATTCGCTGGCGAAGCTGGACAGCAGGAACAGCCCCAGCAACACCGTCAACGGCAGGCCCAGCTGCATCGGATTCAACGCCGGCGCGGCCTTGGCCAGTGCCCCGAAGGCCAGGTTGACCGCCAGCATCGCCACCATCATCGGCAATGCCAGGGTGAGCCCGCCGCGCAGGATCTGCAGGAACAGGGTGGGCGCCACTTCCGCAAATGCGGCGGCGTCGGGGATGGCGGTGCCGATCGGCAGGGCCTTGTAGCTGTCCACCAGCAGCGCGATCACCGCAAGATGGCCGTTGGCCGCGAAGAACAGCAAGCCGAATCCCAGGTAGAACCACTGCGCGATCACCCCGGAGGTCACCCCGCGCAGCGGGTCGGACATCTGCGCGAACGACAGGCCGGTGGACTGCGACACCAGCTCGCCGGCCATCGCGCCGGCCTCGAAGATCAGCTTGAGCATGAAGCCCATGCTGGCGCCCACCGCCAGCTCACGGGCGACGCTGAGCACCGCCTGCGCGGTGAATCCGTCCCAGTCCGGCACCGGCGGCAGCAGCGGCGCCAGCACCATCGACAAGGTGCCGGCCAGCATCACCCGCACCCGTCCCGGTACCGCGCGCGTGCCGATCAACGGCATCGCGGTCAGCAACGCACCGGTGCGCAGCATCGTCCACATGATCGCCCCGACCATTGCGAACGCGCGCTGGCCGTCGATCACCATCTGGGTGGCAGCATCCATCCGCGCCGGTCCGCTAGCCGATCAGATGCGGAATGCGCTGGAACAGCGCAATGGTGAACTCCACCAGATGCCCCAGCAGCATGCTGCCGGTGGCGAACAAGGTGGCCGTCAGCGCGACCGCCTTGGCCACGAAGGCGATGGTCGGCTCGTTCAACTGGGTGGCGGCCTGCACCACACCGATCACGACACCAACGACCAGCACCGCCAGCAACATCGGTCCGGCAATCCACAGGACGGTGACCAGGCCACCACGCAATTCGGTCAGGGCGATTTCAGGGCTCATGGGTGTGGTGATGCAAGTGGGGTGCCAAAGGGAATGGGATTGGGGAATCGGGAATCGGAAATCGGGAGGCGGGAAT